>CAZBSB010000075.1:3923-10289 GCA_964494535.1 uncultured Rhodospirillales bacterium | reverse complement strand
CCCACGGCGGCGGGGTCGGCGCTGAAGGCGCGATCGCCGATGGCGTCATGCGTTTCATCATGCGCCACGTCCAGAACCGGCGCGCAATCAACCGTAATCCCCAGCGCTGCCAGTTCCTGACCAATGATGCGCCCGACCAAACCGGCCATGGCGATGCCGGCCGCCGCGTCATACTGATATAGTGTGCCGGCTAGCGCGGCCGGCGGCAGCACTGGCCAGTTGGGCGGCTTGAGGCGCGCCACACGCCCGCCTTCCATATCTATCAAAATCGGCACATCCGCGTGGCGCAGACAGGCGCGCAACTCCGCCACCAACCGCTTCACCTGGCCAGGCTCGCGGCAATTGCGCCCCATCAGAATAAAGCCGAAGGGCTGGAGTTCGGCGAAAAAAGCCGCTTCTTCGGCCGACAGCTCCGTGCCCGCGCAACCACAGATAAAGGGTCTGGGGTTGAGCGCCGGTGCGATCATTGGCTACCGCTTTTGACGACGAGGCAAGATTGCTGCGCGGCCTTGAGGCTGGCGCACAGATCGTTCGCCGCCCCTTTGTCCATCGGCTGGGTTTGGATGCGGTAAAACGTGCCTTTGCCCGCCAGTTCAGCGCGCACCAGGCTGAGCTTGCTTTGCCGCAAGAGGCCGGCATGACGGCTGCTGATGCTGCCCATCAGTTTCTCGGCAGCCGCTTCGTTCGGCGACGAAGCCAGCTGCACCCGCATCCCGCCGCTGCTGCCCAACGCCGCCGGTTTGGCCAGTTGGCGCGGCTCCGGCTTGGTCATCTCAGCCTTCGGCGTCACCATAGCCAGCTTGTCTTCCTTGGCCATATTGACGGCATCGGTCTTGGCGAGAATGTCCGCGATATCGAGATTCTCTTCGGATTTAGCCGCCGGTTCTTTCACACGCGTTTGCGCCTGCTGCTTGCTGTTGGATTTCGCCACGGACTTAGCAGCCGCCTTCGCTTTCTCAATTTCCGCTTTTTTCGCTTCGATACGCGGTTTCGGCTCATCGGCCGTTTTCGCCGCAGCTTCGGCGCTGGCATTGCTGGTGCTGGGTGCCGCGACGGTTGGCTCGATGGCCGGCACTTCGACCATCGGCGTGGCTTCCTTCAATTCCTGGACGAACAGCGATTCGGTTTTCTTGCCTTCGACCACCGCAGGCGTCTGCGTGGTTTGCTCGATCTCCGGCTTCACTTCCGGCACAGCATCCATGGCCGCTGGTGCGTCAGCGCTGAAGGACGGCAAAGCGACGCTGCCGGAATTATCCGACGACGTGGCGCTAGGCGAATCAGCATTGGCTGTCTCGCTCCGTGCCGTCAGGATTTCGCCGGTCGGGGGCTGATCAGGCAGCGCAGCGGCTTCGGCCAAGAGTTTGGCGTCCGGCTGCTCGGGCTGCGGCAATAATTGCTCCTGCTTCGCGCGCTTGCTTTCGGGACTCATATTGTCAAAAACTGTGGAATCCTGGTGCAGCACCTCAACACCACCCGGATTGTCCGGCCTGATCTTGAAGGGCGTGGCTTCGGCCTGGATGGTCGGCACGATGCCATCTACGCCTGGAGCGCCGTCGCGCATCGTCATGAACAGGTAACCGACTCCGACGCCGAACAGCGCCAGGCCACTGACGACAAGCATACCGAAACCACTTCGTTTTTGTGGTGCTGGACGCGGGCGATAATTCGGGCGGGGTCGCCAAGCGGGATCAGGCTGCAGACTCATTCTTCATCTCCATATCTTTGCTATCGTCGCGCAATTCGGTCATCGGTTCAACCCCCAGCACGCCAAGGGCATTGGCCAGCACCTGGCGGGTGCCTTGCACCAGCGCCAAGCGTGATAAAGATGTCGCGCGGTCATCTGGCACCAGAAAGCGTAGCTCCACTTGCTCACGCCCTTTGTTCCACAGCGCGTGAAAGTCGGTCGCTAAGGCTATGAGGTAATAGGTGATGTCGTGCGGCTCCTGCGCTTCCGCCGCCTCGGCCAAGACGCGCGGCCAGTCGGCCAATCGTTTCAACACGGCCAGTTCGGCGCCATGCATGAGTTCTGTTGGTAATCGCTGTGCCAGTTGCGGCAGATCATCCGCGGCGTCACCATAACTCTCCTGCGCCTTGCGGATGACGGAGCAGCAGCGCGCATGGGCATATTGCACATAAAACACTGGATTTTCGCGCGATTGTTCCTTCACTTTGGCAAAGTCAAACTCCAGTTCCGAATCCGGCGTGCGCGACAGCATGAAAAAGCGCACGGCGCCCGCCCCCACCTCCTCCACCATTTCCCGCAGGGTAATGAGATTGCCGGAGCGTTTGGAGAGTTTGACCAATTCGCCTTTGTTAAAGATTTTGACGATGGAATTGTAAATCACGTTCAGCCGCGCCTGACCATCGCTCAAGGCCGCCACCGCCGGCCGCATCCGCTCCAGATAGCCGCCGTGATCCTTGCCCAACACATTGATCATCAAATCAAAGCCGCGCCGCACCTTGTCATAATGATAGGCGATGTCCGGCATGATATAAGCCCATTGGCCGTCGCGTTTTTTCAGTGGCCGGTCGGTATTGTCGCCGAACTGGCTGGAGCGGAACAGCGTCAACGGCACCGGCTCCCAATCTTCCATCGCCTTGCCGCGCGGCGGCGGCAGGGTGCCGGTATAGATCAGGCCTTTCTGTTCCAGGATGCCGAAAGACTGCTCCAGCGTGCCGTTGGCGATCAGTTCACGTTCATTGGTGAACACGTCATGCTTGATGCCAATGAGGCGCAAATCTTCCTTGATGAGCGCCATGATGGCCGCCACGGCGAAGTCCCGCACGGGAGCCAGCCAGACGGTTTCGTCCTTGCCTAACCACTGCTTGCCGTCCCGCGTCGCCAGCGCTTGTCCGACATCTTTGAGGTAATCGCCCGGATAAAAGCCTTCCGGGATCGCGCCGATGCCTTCGCCCAGCGCCTCGCGGTAGCGCAGATGCGTGGTGCGCGCCAGCACATCCACCTGCGCGCCAGCATCGTTGAAATAATATTCCCGCGTCACGTCATAGCCGGCCGACTGCAGCAGCGTGGCCACGGCGTCGCCGATCACGGCGCCGCGCACATGGCCGGCGTGCATGGGGCCGGTGGGGTTGGCGGAGACATATTCGATATTCACCCGCTTGCCCCGGCCAAGCCGGCTACGGCCATAATCCGCTTCTTCGCGCAGCACACGTTGCAACTCGCGCTGCCACAGGGCGGGGCTGAGCCGTAGATTGACGAAACCTGGGCCAGCCATCTCCGCCGCCGCGATATCCGCTTCCTGACGCAGTTCCGCGATCAGCGCCTCAGCCACCCCGCGCGGCGGTTTGCCCAGCCCTTTGGCTAGCACCAAGGCGATGTTGCAGGCGATATCACCATGCGCGGGGTCGCGCGGCGCTTCCAGCGCAAAGACGGGCAATGGTTCCGGTAGCGTCCAACCGCTCGCCGTGGCCGCGAGACGCAGCCGGCGTTCCACAAGTTGGTGGATATGGTCGAAAACCGTCATGTAACCAAAAGCCTGTTTGCACCGAAGATAAGTCTGTAGGAAAGCTGGCAGCGGCAAAAACGCTAGCCATCCCAAGGCCTTGCAACTGCACAAGAATCGCGGCGCTTGTCAAGAGTCCTGGAAAAGCATAGCGTAATAACTGAACCGCAGGAGAACGCCATGGATACGCTTCTCAAATCCAGTAAAGGTTCCGTCGCGTTGAGCGACGTGGCCGAAGTTTCGCCAACCTGTTGTTTTTACAAAAATATTCAGCGCGCTTATGGCTATCTTGGTCTGTTGCTGATGCTGTCCTGCTATGTCTATTCACTGCATTCGGCGAAAATCGCCCTCTTCGCCGGCGCCGGTGTTTTTCATACTTTGTTCTGGTATGGACCCGTGCTGGCCGGCGAATTTTATTGCATCTACCTGTTTCTCAAACTGGCAGGCTGGCCACGCTGGGACGATATCGTGAAGCGCACCTGGTTCGGTATCGGGGTCATCACCATAGGGTGTGGCGTCCTGCTGACCTTCTATCATGCGATGGCTGATAGGGGTTTATACATGCCGATGATCAGCTGGCTGAGCGTCTTTATGGCCATTTCTGTTCCGATTTGGGCGATGCCGGCAGCTAAGACCATGTCGGTCACCTTCAAACTGCGCGGACGGGACGGCGAGAAAATCACCTGGCGGGATTTGCCGAATGAGGAAGCCGAGCGCGTGATCAGCACAGCCCGGGACTTCCTGCGACGCAACGCCAAGCAAGCGACTTAAACGAAGCGCTCGGTTGAGAAGGCGCGCTGGTAGGCCGTGATGGCATAGCGATCGGTCATGCCCGCGATATAATCCGCCACCTGCCGGGCGCGCGCGGCTTCCCCCTGCCCTGCCGCCGCGCTCATCCGCTTTTGCCATTCGGCGGGCAGACAAGTCGGGTTGGCAAAGTAATAGCCGAACAGGCCGGTGACGATCATATCCGCTTTGACGTTAAAGCGGTTCACGGTTTCCTGCCGATACATATTCTCCATCAGGAAAGCGCGGAAGGTGCGGAAATGCTGTTGCATTGCTGGGCTGGCCGCGGCCAACGGCGCGCCGGCCTCGCGCACCGCGGCGGCATCGGCCGGTTGTACGTGTTGCAAATTGGCGTGTGTCGTCGCCAGCACGTCCGTCACCATGGCGCCGATGGCCTGACGCACGGTTTCCTGCACCAACATCATCGGCGAGGCGTCCGGGAAACGCTGGCGGCAATCCGCGATAATCGCGTCGAACACCGGCAGGCCGGCAATGGCATCCAGCGACAACATGCCGGCGCGCACGCCATCGTCAACATCATGCGTGTTATAGGCAATGTCATCGGCCAGCGCCGCGACCTGCGCTTCCAGCCCGCAATGCTGTGCCAATTGCAAATCCCACTGCTGCTGAAAGGCGGCGATGCTGGGCGGCACCGGCTTGTCTGGCAGCAGCGGGCCGTTGTGCTTGGCGATGCCTTCCAGCGTCTCCCAACTGAGATTGAGGCCGCTGAACAGCGGATAACGATATTCCAGCTGCGTCAAAACACGGAAGGCCTGGTCGTTATGGTCAAAGCCGCCATAGGGTTGCATGGCGCGGTTCAGCGCCTCTTCACCGGCATGGCCGAAGCAGGTGTGCCCCAGATCGTGCGCCAGCGCCACGGCTTCCGTTAAATCCTCGTCCAGTGCCAATTGGCGTGCAATCGTGCGCGCGATCTGCGCCACTTCCAAACTGTGTGTCAGGCGGGTGCGGTAGAAATCTCCTTCGAACTCCACGAACACTTGCGTCTTGTTCCGCAGCTTGCGGAAGGCGCCGGAATGAATGATGCGGTCACGGTCGCGCTGATAGGGCGAGCGCAGGGCGCTTGCCGGCTCCGCGTGCAACCGCCCGCGCGTGTCTTTAGCGTGCGTCGCATAAGGCGCCAGTGATTGCATTCTCTGGCCGCTATTTCAGGAAAGCCAGCATCAGCAACAGCAACACGGCGATGCTGAGGCAGCACCACAGAGTCGCTTTAGTGAAGGCCTCCCAGCCATTCTTGCTGCGCGGCAACAGCTCCTGCACGGAACGGGTAGTATCGGCGGCGTGGTGATGTTGACCCATGATGCAATCTCCTGTGTGTTGCAGATTATAGTGGTGCTGCAGCGGTCTTGTCAGCCGGATTGAGCAAAACGCATTCCGGCGGTTGGGCGGCGTCCCGAATAACGGCGCGGTCGTCCACGATGCTCACCTTGCCTTCTGCCACCAGGCGCAAGGCAAAGGGATAGGCGCGATGCTCCGCCGCCAGCACACGCGCCGCCAGCGCGTCCGGCGTATCCTCTGGCAACACCGGCACGGCCGCCTGCAGGATGATGGGGCCGGCATCCACATCCGATCGCACATAATGCACCGTGCAGCCGGAGCCCGCGCATGGGTGTCCACGCCTGGAAACGCCGGCAGCAGCGACGGATGGATATTGATCAGCCGGTCATGCCACTGCCGCACGAACCAAGGCGTCAAGACGCGCATGAAGCCGGCGAGACAGACCAACTCAACGCCCGCCGCGCGCAATTTGGCATCCATAGCGCGCTCAAAGGCTTCACGGTCAGGATAGTCGCGGTGGTTCAGCGCCACAGCCGGAACGCCTGCTGTCGTGGCGCGCTGCAGCCCCGCCGCGTCTAGTTTGTTGGAAAGAACAGTGACGATTTTGGCCGGGAACCCCGGTTGCGCGGCGGCATCCAGCAAGGCTTGCAGATTGGAGCCACGGCCGGAGATCAAAACGCCGACGCGCAACATCACCAAACCTTGTCCCAGCCGTGAATCATCACGCGTTTCTTCTCGGCGAGGTTCTTCTCCACTTCGCCGATGCGGAAGACGCGCTCGCCGGCTTCCGTCAGCGCCTGCGTGATGCCGGCCACGTCAT
>CAZBSB010000075.1:0-3913 GCA_964494535.1 uncultured Rhodospirillales bacterium | reverse complement strand
CGATCACGACCATGCCGATGCCGCAATTGAACGTGCGCGCCATTTCCTCCGGCGCCACGCGCCCCATTTGCGCCAGCCATTGGAACACCGGCGGCATTTCCCAGGCGCTAGCCTCCAGCCACACGCCTAGACCATCAGGCAAAACACGGGGGATATTTTCCAGCAAGCCGCCGCCGGTGATATGCGCCAGCCCTTTGACACCGCCGGCCTTGATGGCGGCCAGCAGCGGCTTGACATAAATCCGCGTCGGCGTCAGCAGCGCCTGCGCCAGGGTTTGCTCCGGCGCGAAGGCGGCGGGCTGCGCGTAATCGAGGTTGGTGGCGGTCACCAAATGGCGCACCAGCGAATAACCGTTGCTGTGCGGGCCGCTGCTGGCGATGCCGAGAACGATATCGCCTTCCCTTATCGTGGGCAGCGGCAAAACCTGATCGCGCTCCACGGCGCCCACGGCGAAGCCGGCCAGATCATAATGGCCGGCGTCATACATGCCGGGCATCTCGGCAGTTTCGCCGCCAACCAGCGCGGCGCCGGACTGCAGGCAACCCTCAGCGATACCAGCAATAACGCGGCCGGCGACATCATTCTCCAGCTTGCCAGTGGCGAAATAATCCAGAAAGAACAGCGGCTCCGCGCCCTGCACCACCAGGTCGTTGACGCACATGGCTACCAGGTCAATGCCGATCGTGTCATGCAAACCGGCGGCGATGGCGATTTTCAGCTTGGTGCCCACGCCGTCCGTGGTGCTGACCAGCAGCGGGTCGCGGTAGCCCGCTTCCTTCAGGTCAAACAGCGCGCCGAAACCACCCAGCCCTGCCGTGGTGCCGCGCCGCGCCGTAGCCTTGGCCAGCGGCTTGATTTTTTCCACCAGGGCGTTGCCCTCGTCAATACTCACCCCCGCCTGGGCATAGGTGGTGGCAGCGTTCTCATTGCGTAACATCGTCATCTCGCCAGCCTTGCCGCCACACCCCGCTCAAACCCTGTTTCGTTCCGGCTGAGGTAGTTGTGGAGTTGGGGCAAAAATTTGCTATACAGAGCGTCTTACCCTACCGCAGACGGTGTCTCAATGCAAAAGACCGGTATGCCCGCCTTCTTTCTCCATGCCTTGCTGGCCGGCAGTCTGCTGGCGGCGCCCTTGGCTGCCGCGCAGACCTATGCGCCGGCCGTGCCCCCAGATGCGTATGATATCAGCCCGCCGCCCGCCGCGGCGCCACCGCCACCACCGGCTAACCATGAGGCCTTCACCATCAGTAACGTGCCGGTGGACGTGACGGCAGAGAATGCTGCCGCTGCCCGCGAAAAGGCTATCTTCGCCGGCCAGCGCACTGCCCTCACCCAGCTGTTGGAGCGGATGGACGCCGCCAAGGCCATAGACCCGGCCAAACTCAGCGACAACAAGATCGCCGCGCTAGTGCGTAATTTTGAAATCGCCAGCGAAAAAGCCAGCAATGTGCGCTACATCGCCAGCATGAATGTGCGCTTCAAGCCGAACGCGGTGCAAAATCTGCTCGGCAATGCCGGCGTCAGCTTCACCGCCAACCCCACCATGCCGCAGCTCATTTTGCCGCTGGCCGCCAGCGGCGACCGCATAGTGCTGTGGGAAGAGCAAACGCTCTGGCACCAGGCGCTCGCGCAGCTGGAGCGGCCGGACGCCTTGCAACCCATCATCATCCCCAATGGCGAACTCACGGATGTGAGCGCCATTGACGCCCGTAGCGCCGCGGCAGGCGACGCCGCCTCGCTGGGCGCGATTGCCACCCTGTATCGCGCCGGCGCGGTCGTGGTGGCGCAGTTGACGCAGGAATCCGGTGACGCCGCAGCAAAGTTCGTCAACCTCATCGTCACACGCTATGACAATACCGGCCAGAAGCTGGAAACGCAGACCATCGCCGTGCCGCCGGGCAAAGATCAGGCCGCGCAGCTGGCCGGCGCCGTGCAGCAGGTGAAGAATTTTCTGCAGCACAAAGCGATGATTGACGTGTTGGCACCCGGTTATGCCGGCTCGTCGCTGACACTCCATGCCGCGCTGTCCTCTCTGCCGGAACTGACGCGCTTGCGCCAGCGTTTGGGCAGCGTTGCGGCCATCAAGCGCATCAATATCCGCAGCATCCGCCGCGACGGCGCCGACATGGTGTTGGATTACAGCGGCGACCAGATGCACTTGCAACAGGCGCTTTCTCAGCAAGGCTTGATGCTGACCCAGGCGCCCAGCGGCGCCTGGCAATTGCAAAGCACCTTGCCATGAAAACCGCTTCACAGGTACGTTTTTGGCTGCTGGCCGCCGTCGCGTTTCTGGTGATCATTTGGGCGCTGCGCCCCATGCTGCTACCGTTCGTGGCCGGTTTGGCGATTGCCTATTTTCTCAACCCACCGGTGGCAGCGCTGTGCCGGCATGGCCTGTCGCGCATGGCAGCCACCGCGCTCGTCATGCTGCTGGCCATCGCGGCGGCTTTCGCCGTGCTGCTGCTCATCGTGCCGCTGCTGCACAGCCAGATTATGGCGCTGATTCAGGCCATGCCGACCTATAGTGCCCTGGCGCACGATAAAATCCTGCCCTGGGTCACGAATGTATTGGAAAAACTATCGCCCGACGATGTGGAAAAAATTCGCGCCAGCGCCGGCGAACATGCCGGCGCGGCGTTGAACTGGCTGGCTGACTTCTTCAAGCGTCTGCTCTCCGGCGGCTTTGCAATCTTCGATATTTTGACGCTCATGTTCATCACGCCGCTCGTGGCGTTCTATATTCTGCGCGACTGGCCGGCGCTGACCGGCGTGATAGACCGCGCGCTGCCGCGCCGGCATTACGATGTCATCCGTCATCAGCTTAATTTGATGGATCAAACGCTGGCGGGCTTCGTACGCGGTCAGGCGCTGGTCTGCCTCTCGTTGGGTTTTATCTATGCCGTCGGCCTCTCCATTGTTGGGCTGGATTTCGGCGTCGCCGTGGGGCTGACGGCCGGCTTGATCTCCTTCATCCCCTATGTTGGCTCGGCCTTCGGCTTGATCACCAGCGTTATTCTAGGCGCCATTCAGTTTGGCGACTGGCAGCACCTGGCGGCGATACTCGCCGTCTTCGGCGTCGGCCAGATCATGGAAGGTTATGTGCTGACGCCCAAGCTGGTGGGCGACCGCGTGGGGCTGCATCCGGTGTGGATCATGTTCGGCTTGTTCGCCGGCGCCAGCCTGATGGGATTTTTGGGGATGCTCATTGCCGTGCCGGTCTCGGCCGTCATCGGTGTGCTGCTACGTTTCGCCATGCATCAATATCAGGCGAGCGCCTATTACCGGCAGGACGAGCGCCCCACTTAAATGACGCAGCTCACTTTCAGCCTGCCGCACCGCTCGGCTATGGGTGCCGAAGATTTTATCGTGACGGAGAGCAACCGCCTGGCCGTGGCGCAGCTGGACAAATGGCCGCACTGGCCGGCGCGGGTGCTGGTGCTGCAAGGTGCAGCGGGTTCCGGCAAGACGCACCTGGCGCAAATTTGGGCGCAAAAAAGCCAGGCAGTGATGATTGCTTCCGGCAAGCTGGCGGCCAATCTGCCGGCGTTGCTGCAGCACCAGCATATCGTCGTGGAGAATACGGACGCGCTGTATGGCGATGAAGTGGGCGAGCAGGCGCTGTTCCATCTGTGCAATCACGCCATGCAGGGCGGCGCCATGCTGTTGACGGTTGCCACGCCGCCGGCGGCGGCCACCATCCAGCTGCCGGATTTACGCTCGCGGTTGCGCGCCTATCCACTGTTGTCATTAGCGCCGCCGGATGACGCGCTGCTGGCCGCTCTGCTGGTCAAACAGTTCAGTGACCGGCAACTGCGCGTGGGGCAGGAAGTGGTGGATTATCTGCTGCCGCGCATCGAGCGCAGCGCCGCCGCCGCCGCCGCGATCGTTCAGGCATTAGATGAAACGGCGCTGA
>CAZBSB010000074.1:9896-10319 GCA_964494535.1 uncultured Rhodospirillales bacterium | reverse complement strand
GGTACCGGTGCGGCGCGCACGGTCAGAGTCTGGGCGGCGATGATGAACGCATATTCCAGACCGGCATCGCGACTACCGAATTTCACCTTGCCGCTTTCCAGCTTGCCGAGATCCGACGCCATACTGAGCGTACGACCCTGCGCGTAGTTGCTCAAGTGGCGCACTTCACTGGGGACTGGGTGCGTGCTGTGGCCTGCGATAAGGCCGCGGCGCAATTGTTGGGATAGCCGCTCGTCATTACCTGGAACCGCTGCACCCGCTTGAGGTAGAAGGCCATGCAATATAACAGCCTGCATGAAATTCTGGTAGGTTTGGCGGAACGTCTGACGAATGCTTTGGTCAACCGGCAGCGCGGCGACAATTTGATCGTCGGCGATCTTCTTGAAGACATATTCTAAGCCTTCGCGCCGGGTCTTGAAGGTC
>CAZBSB010000074.1:0-9886 GCA_964494535.1 uncultured Rhodospirillales bacterium | reverse complement strand
CTGCTCGGCCAGGTCGCGGACGTCGGACGCCAGATTGTCGCCTTTATCGGCGGCCATGAGCTCGACATAGATGCGGCCGGCTTCGCCATGCTTGCCGGCGCGCGCCTCCATCACACGCTGCAATTGAGCGGCGCGGCGCGCATCACCTTCCAGGCCGGCGGCGTCCGTCTTGAGTTTCAGTACATCTACGACCAGGTCGCGCTCACCATCCGTGCCTTGCCAGAGACGCGCGTAATCCTGCGGCTGCACTGGCTTCGGACTTTTGCGTGTGTCTTCGCATAAATCATGGCCAACGGCGATGAAGGTCTTCAAGGCGCGCATCGGGTTGCCGACATTGTTCATGTTGACGGCATCGGCTACGCGGAAATTATGCCAGAACACGGATTCTTCCGGCCGGTTGGTGCGGTTCTGGTGACCGAGTTCATTGCGCACCGTGACCATGCCGGCTATCAAAGACTGCCGCTCGTTTTCGTCGGCGGCGTGGACGCCCCAACGCTCACGCGCGATGTGTGCTGCGGTGCGCTGTCCGGGCAGTGCCACGAATTGGCCTGCCATCTCATGATACGACATCATATTCACTGAATATTGCCCGAAGGCTCCCAATTGCGGAGTGTATTGATAAGACCAGTCGGTTCTTTGAACGCTGACTTGCTGCTTCCTATTTCTTGGTTCTCTCGCGGGCGCACCATCTCATGAAACTAATTTTTCGCCAAGGGATAATCAGCACGGAAGATGTCCGACATTCGTTTCGGCCGCGCCATAATTTCGGTGGATAAGTTAATTTTCGGCCTAGCTGCGGCAGGGGCTATTCGCTATAGAAAACCTCACCACTAACACAATATCTTGGGGGTGACCGCAAAGTTATCCACAGCATGATGCGCTTTTCGGAGCGCAAACCCTGTCGTGCAACATTGTTTCATACCCTGCCTGCCTGAAATTTACCGTTTTTTGTAAACAAAATCCTGTGAGGAGATGCGCCATGAGCTGGAACGAGCAGAAGATTCAAATGCTGCGGGATATGTGGGGGCACGGTTTCAGCGCCAGCGAGATTGCCAAGAAGCTGGGTGGCCTGACGCGCAATGCCGTCATCGGCAAGGCGCATCGCCTCAAGCTCTCCGGCCGGCCGTCGCCCATTCGGCGGGAGGATGGTGAAGCCGTGGCCAAGGCGCCCGTGGTGCGGGCAAAACCCGTCGGCAAGAAGGTGATGCTGCGCGCGGCGCCCACCATGCCGCTGCCCAATTTGACCCAGCGCAGCCCCGTGCCGGTGGTCAAGCGGGTGGCCGAGACCAGCAAGTCAGCAGTGCCGCCGCTGAAGACCACCGAGCATCAATGCCGTTGGCCGATGGGCGATCCACGCAGCGCCGACTTTAAGTTTTGCGGCTGCAACGCGGTGGAAGGCCTGCCCTACTGCCTGGACCACGCCAAGGTGGCCTACCAAAATTTCGGCCGCAGCCGCCGGCGGGACGATGACCAAACCAACTATCTCTCACAACAAGTTAGCAGCGGGCATATTTGATGTCGCAGGGCTGTTGTTTCGTCTTGGTCAGAAGAATGCCATAAATGCGCATTTTCTCCGATGCTTGAACGCGCCTTCACTTTGGTTACGGCACGGTTCAATGCCATTGAAATCCAGCCGCACTTCCTCAACGATCGTTGCTTCGGTGAAGACTTCGCGGTGTGGTTGCGCGTGGCGTTGCTACAAGACGGCCTTTCGGTTTCCGACCCCATCCAGGAAGATTGGGGGTGGTGCCTAATCATGACAGAAGCCGGCCGCAAATTCACGCTAGCGATAGGCGTTATGGACGAGTCCATCGGCATATCACCGGCCGAATGGCGCATTGGCATCAGCTATGAGCGTGCGATGAACGGCCTGCTGTCTTTCTTCCAACCAGCTCCCCTGGCTCAGTTCGATCACTTGGCCGGTAAGTTGGAGGCGATTTTGGCAGCCGAGCCAACATTGCAAAATTTGCAGCAGGCTTGAGGTTTTGTTTTGCGCGCGCCCCGTCTCACAACCGAATATGTTATGCGCTAGCTAAACAGTATAGAACATCAACCACTTAATCCGCACATGCACAATAATCACAGTCTTTAGATATCAAATATTTACCATAATTTTGCCATGACTTTGTGTGCAAATGCACTATAGTGACTGTGCAGTTGCAGCAAAGGAAGTCTCCCATGAGCAGCCATACGTTTCAGGATCGCGCCAACGGGTGCGACGCTGTTGTGCCGACGAATGGTGGCAGTATGCCGCAGCAGCCGCTTTCTGGCATCACAGTCGTGGCGCCGCATTCGTTCGGCGCCGGCAGCGCCGGGCAATCGCCGGAATATGTTTGCATCGTGAAGAAGCCGGTGAAGTAACGTCCGCGCTTCCTCAGCGCGCTTTTGGTTTGCAGTTCACGCGTCAAATCCGTAAATTCCGCGCCGTCACCTTTTTGTTATGTGCGCCTTTGACGGCGCCGAGGATTCGCCATGCGCGCCGCCGTGATTGTTTTTCCGGGTTCCAATTGCGACCGCGATGCGGTGGAGGCCGTGCGGCTGACAACAGGCAAGCCGGCTTTGACCGTGTGGCACGCCGAAGAGAATCTGCCAGAGGTTGACCTCATCATCCTGCCCGGCGGTTTTTCTTATGGCGATTATCTCCGCACCGGCGCCATGGCGGCGCATTCCCCCATCATGCGCGTGGTCAAGCAGCGCGCTGAACAGGGCGTGCGCGTGCTGGGTATTTGCAACGGGTTTCAGATTTTGTGCGAAACGCAGCTGTTGCCAGGCATTTTGCTGCGGAATAAGGATTTGAAGTTCAAATCCCGCGCCGTGACGCTGCAAATCGCCAACCACAATACCGCTTTCACCAGCGCCTATCGTGCCGGGCAAACGCTCACTATCCCCGTGGCGCATGGCGACGGCAATTACTTTGCCGATGCCGCGACGCTGCAGCAGCTACAGAAAAACGGCCAGGTGGTGCTGCGCTACGCCGATAATCCTAACGGCGCCGCTGACAATATCGCCGGCATTTGTAACGAGCGCGGCAATGTGATGGGGCTGATGCCGCACCCCGAACGCGCCATGGAGAGTCTGCATGGCTCCACCGACGGCCAAGGAATATTCCAGAGTTTGATGAAGGCTTGTGCGTGAAGGAAAATGGCTCAACACGAATATCAACAGCATTGGCAAGAAGGAACGAAATATGCCCTTGAAGGCATGAAAACTCTTTTCATTTTGAATGGAGCTTCTGCAGTTTCAATACTTACTTTTGCAGGAAACACAAAACACCAATCTTCACAGTTAGTGTGTGCATTAGTCGTTTTTGGATTTGGTGCCTTGTTTGGATTTTTATCGATGCTGGGAGCGTATTTGACAGAACTACATTATGGGAATGCGAAGCGCGTTGATATAATGGCGTCTGCTCACGGGCATTATCAAAGAAAGGCACATTGGTTCCACTGTGCTACATATGTTTTTCTTTTACTTGGCATAATCTGTTTTGTGATTGGAACAATCCAAGTGGCTTCTGGTCTTTGGCCAACATCATAAACTCAAACGGAAACACAAAATGAAAGCCAATCCTATCACGCAACCGCTGACCGACACGCTCCGTGCCGCCGCGCGTGACCATGGCATGACGGATAGCGAATATGATCTGTTGCTCGGCATTCTGGGGCGGGAGCCGAGCATGACGGAACTGGGCATCGCTTCGGTGATGTGGTCGGAGCATTGTTCCTATAAATCCAGCAAAGTGTGGCTGAAGAAGCTGCCCACCACGGCGCCGTGGGTGATTTGCGGCCCCGGCGAGAATGCCGGCGTCATAGACATCGGCGACGGGCAGGCCGCGATTTTCAAAATGGAGAGCCACAACCACCCGTCCTATATCGAACCCTATCAGGGCGCGGCAACGGGCGTGGGCGGCATTCTGCGCGACGTGTTCACCATGGGCGCCCGGCCAGTGGCCAACCTGAACGCCCTGCGCTTCGGCGACCCCGCGCACCCAAAGACGCGGCAACTGGTGGCCGGCGTGGTGGCCGGCATCGGCGGCTATGGCAATTGCGTGGGCATTCCCACCGTTGGCGGCGAACTCAATTTCCATCCCAGCTACAACGGCAACTGCCTGGTCAACGCCATGACGGTGGGCGTGGCGCGTACGGACAAGATTTTTTATGCCAAGGCGGCGGGCGTGGGCAACGCCGTGGTCTATGTCGGCTCCAAGACCGGACGCGACGGCATCAAGGGCGCCAGCATGGCCTCCGCCGAATTCGGCGCCGACGCCGAAAGCAAGCGCCCAACGGTGCAGGTAGGTGACCCCTTCACCGAAAAACTGCTCATCGAAGCCTGTTTGGAACTGATGGCCACGGATGCCATCATCGCCATTCAAGACATGGGCGCGGCCGGCCTCACCTCTTCTTCCGTCGAAATGGCGGCGAGCGGCGGGCTGGGCATCGAGCTTAATCTCGACAACGTGCCCCAACGCGAAACCGGCATGACGGCCTATGACATCATGCTCTCCGAAAGCCAGGAGCGGATGCTGATGATCCTCAAGCCCGGCCGCGAAGCCGTGGCGCAGGCCATCTTCAAGAAATGGGAATTGGACTGCGCCACCGTGGGCACGCTGACGGATACCGGCCGCATCGTGGTGCGCCAGCATGGTGCGGTGCAGGCGGATATTCCTGTCGCCAAGCTGGTGAACCAGGCGCCGCAATATGAACGTCCGTGGGAACCGACGCCGCCGCAGGCGGAGATTGATGCCACGAAATATCCGCTGCCCGCCGGCAAGACGGTGTTGGATATTCTGCAGCAGCTCATCGCCACGCCGGATTTATGCTCTCGCCGCTGGGTGACGGAGCAATATGACAGCACCGTGGGCGCCGATACGGCGCAAGGCCCGGGCGGCGATGCCGCGGTGGTGCGCGTGCATGGCACCAAGAAGGCGCTGGCGATGACCAGCGATTGCACGCCGCGCTATTGCCAGGCCGACCCCGTGCGTGGCGGCATGCAGGCGGTGGCGGAAAGCTGGCGCAATCTCACCGCCGTGGGCGCGCAGCCGCTGGCTATCACCGACAATATGAATTTCGGCAACCCCGAGAAGCCGCGCATCATGGGGCAGTTCGCCGGCGCCATTCAGGGTATGCGTGAAGCCTGCTTGACGTTGGATTATCCGGTCGTCTCCGGCAATTGCAGCTTGTATAATGAAACGCAGGGTGTGGGCATTCTGCCCACGCCGACCATCGGTGGCGTCGGGCTGCTGCCGGATTATACTAAGGCGATCAACACGGCGTTTAAGCGCCAAGGCGATACCATCATCCTCATCGGCGCCTTGCGCGGGCATATTGGGCAGACGCTTTATCTGCGCGAGATTCACGGCCAGGAGATTGGCGCGCCGCCGCCGGTTGATCTCAAGGCCGAGCGCGCCCATGGCGATTTCGTGCGCGGGCAAATTCTAGCCGGCGCTGTGAGTGCCTGCCACGATATCAGCGATGGCGGGTTGCTGGTGGCGCTGGCGGAAATGGCCATGGCCGGCGGGCGCGGCGCGACGCTTGATTTTTCGCCGGCGCAAGCCAATGGCTGGTTTGCCGAAGATCAGGGCTGTTATGTCGTCACAACGCCCAACGGCGACGCGCTGCTGGCGGCTGCCAAAGCTGCCGGTGTGCCGGCGCAGCGTCTCGGCAGCGTCGCGGGTGATAGTCTCGCGGTCGCCGGCGCAAAAATTGCCGTCAGCGCGCTGCACGCCGCCCACCAGTCCTGGCTGCCGCGCTATATGCAAGGCGAGGCGTGACGCATGGCGGTGGCGGCGCAGGAGATTGTGCGGCTGATCAGGACCGCCTTGCCGGATGCCAAAATCAGCCTCAAGGATTTGCGAGGCGACGGCGACCATTATGCCCTGCAGGTGGCCAGCAAGGCTTTCACCGGCAAGACGCGGCTGCAGCAGCACCGTATGATCTTCGCCGCGCTCAAGCCGCATATGCAGGAAGGGCCGGATGGGATTCAGGCGCTGTCGCTAACCACCATGATCCTCAGCTGAAACGGAGCGGCGCATGAGCAATCCGGTTTTTGACCGCATCCGCAATGACATCAAGGAAGACGCGGTAGTGCTATATATGAAAGGCACGCCGGATTTTCCGCAATGCGGTTTTTCTGCTACCGCCGCAAATATCTTGAAAATGCTGAACGTGCCGTTTCGCGGGATTGATTTACTGCCGGATGACGCGCTGCGCCGCGGCGTGCGCGAATTCGCCGACTGGCCGATTGTGCCGCTGTTGTTCATCAAGGGCGAGTTCATCGGCGGCGCCGACATCATGAAGGAAATGCTGCAAACCGGCGAATTGCAGCAAATGCTCAAAGACAAAGGCATTGTTGGCTAACAACGAGTGAGCTTCATGCGCCATCCCATCCTTTCCGCCCTGCTTGCCCTGTGGCTGACATTCATGCCACTGCTGGCCAACGCTGCAGGCATCGACCAGGCCACTATCGATCGGATGGGCAAGGTGCTGGAGCGCGCCTTCATCGCCAAAGACGCCAAAACCGTCGGCGACTTTTTGGCCGACGACTTCACCATGACGATGGAGGTCATGGGGCGGTATCACACGCTGGACAAGAAGCAGTATTTGGCGCTGATGCGCCGCAGTTGGAAGCTCATCGAAAATTACAGTTACGACGTGCGCGAATATTCCGTGAGCATTGATAGTCCTGACAAAGCCACCATCACTGCCAATGTAGCCGAAAGCCTGGTCGTCAACGGGATGATCATCAAGGGCTTTTCCGAGCAGACCACCACGGTCGAGCGCCGGAACGGCAAACTCCTGGCCACACGCGTGGTCACCCATATCAGCATCTATTCCAGCGTCGAGCTTTAGAGCATGTTGTTGCCAGTCGTCATCTATCTGTTCTTCAGTGTGCCGCTTTTCATCACGCTGCTTTCCTGGCGGTTGGCGGGGGATGCGCGGCGAGGGTGGAAACTGCGCCCGCCGCAACGTGGGCGGTTCCTTTGGCTGACAATCGGTTTTGCCCTGGCGGTGCCGATGCTGCTTGGCGGCCTGGGGTGCAGCCTGTTTACGGCCGGCGGCTATGTTTATAACCGTATTCAGCGCACCATGGGCGTGATGCCAGGGGAGGATTATGATATAATCTTGCTCTTTGCCTGTGGGGTTGCTGTTGTCATTGGGTTGATTGGGTTGGCGTCCACTTTAGGTTGCTGGCGCCGCATTAAGCCGCTGCTTGCCAAACAGGAAGCGGCGCGACCTGCTGCGCCACAACGCAAACCATACAAATAGATTTTCTGTCGTCCTGGCTCATGGTATAGCCGAAAAAACCAGTCGGGATCCCTTCTATGGCACTGTTCGTTTTACTTCTCTATCTCGCGGTGATGATCCCGCTGCTGTTCACGCTGCTTGCCTGGATGTTTACTGGTGATGCCATGCGGTGCTGGAAGTTGCAGAAAGAGGAGATGCTGGAGTTTTTTTGGATTGCTTTGGCTTTTGCCGTGGCGCTGCCCTTCACGGTTGGTGGCGTCTTCTATACGCTCTTCGCCGTCATTCAATACCTTTTTATCCTGCTGAATCCGGACTCATATAATTCCGAACGCATCAGCGGCGTGGTTTCTATGCTGTTCATGCTGGTTTTCAGCGTACCTGCAGCCGTTGTCGGCTCCATCATCAGCTACCGGAAGTGGCAGGTGGTGCGCCAGTTTTTTGGTTATGCGCGCCCGGATTTCGTGCAGCACGAAAATAAATAGGGTTTCGCTGCGGCAGCTTGGCGCTCCGATATTGTTGGGCGAACGTCTTGCCGCTCTGAGGATGTGGTTGGTTAACTATGTTGTCGGGCGATTATTTTCGTTAAAACATGGTAGCCTGTTCGATAGACGCATTTCAGCAGCAGGTAAATAATCGTGCAAAGTCTCATGAGGGCAGCCACCGCCGGTCTGGTTTTCGTTGCTGCTGCCAGCAACGCTTCTGCGCAAAATGAAGCATCAGCTAAAGACAGTGCCGTCGGCATGGCCGCGACTTTCGCATCGGCTTGTCAGATTCTTTCCGGGCAATGCGATGGTACGAGCCAGGGCGTGGCCGTGCGTTTCGGCAATTCTACCGAACGGCGTGAATGGGTGGTCAGCGCCGCCACGTTCAATGAAGCAACCCGCGGCGGTGTTGACCGTGCCTGGGACATCACGCATCGCGGCGACAAGCTGGGCGCGGTGGATTTTTGGCTGCATGGCGGCCTCAGCGTTTACGGCAAGACGCTGGCGGTGGACAAATTTTTCCCGCTGGGCGAGCGTGGCGTGCTGCAAGTCGGCGGCTATGTTGGCAAGATCACCGGCCGTGCCGAGGCGGAGATTGGCGCGGCGCTCACTGTCGCACACCCGGCGTTGCATTATGCGGCGAGCAAGGGGTGGGCGACGGAGCAGAGCGCGCATTTCGGCGGTGTGCGCCAGGCAGTCGGCGTTTATGTGCCGTTGACCCCGCATGTCGCCTTGGTGACGCAACAGTATTTGGCGGCTGGCATGGACAAAGGGCGGGCTGGTCTGAGCATTGGCGCGGCATATTTTGCCGCACCTAGTGACCGCACCGCCATGCGACCTGACGGCTGCGGCGCGCAGATGTCGGCGGCCAAAGGCCTGGTTATGGCTTTGCAGCTGTGTGCCAGCGAAATTCTGTATGACAAACTGGGGCAGAAACTGGACGGCAAATTCACGGGGTTGGCGAATCGGGTGAATGGCCATACGGCGCGGGCGGAACAATATGGCCAGACGATACCGGCCATCACCGGCGCGCCGTTTGCGCGCTTGATGGGGTATGAGTTACCGCCGAAGCGTGAACAGGCCGTCAGCTTTTCGGTCGCGATGCCGCTAGGCAAAGCCGCGCATCTGACAGCGGCGGTGCGGCGCGATTCGGCGCAAACAACCAGCCGAACTGCTGCGCTGACCTATCAGTTTTGAGAACCCAGGCCATCAGCCGCAAATAAAAAACCCCTCCTGATTCAGGAGGGGGTTTGTTACGGATGACGAGCGGCGCTCTACTTATTCGCCGGCATCTTGCCCGATGGCGCCGTCGCGCAGGCGCCGCGTGCGCACATGCCGCGCATTTCGTCCACCCACTCATTCATGCGCTTGCTCATGACCTGCATACTATCATATTGCGACTGGGTGGACATTTCACCCATTTCCTTGCAGCACATCATGGCGCGATCCACCATGGATTTCGTCATTTCCGCTTGCCGCATGAATTTCTCTTCCGGCGTGCCGGCGGTCATGATCTCGTTCATCATGCCGCTGCATTCCTTCATAGACTGGCGCATACTCTCGCTCTGGCGGCGCATTATCTGCTGCATGCCTTCCATCGCCACCTGAGTCGCGGCGACGCAGGCCTGCAAGTTCTTGCGCTGCGCTTCCATGATGTTTTCCATGCCGAAGCCGCTGGGCATCTTCATGTCTTGGAATGCCTTCGGCATTTCCATGACCTTCGACACGTCAAAATATTTGGTAAATTCGCTTTCCATGAAGGGATTGATAGCAGGCTTGGACATCACGGAACCTCTTTTTTTGAATGGGTGTGCAACAGGCTGCGGCGCAACCGAGGGCACCACCGTGTGTGAAGAGTTAGACGCATTCATGTTGCGCTGCTCCGCGGCATTTGTCACGTTTATTGTTTGAGGCTCTCACAATTTGTTCGTTGTTTAGGCAGTGGGTGTGATGTTTTTGTGGCCATACGAAGGTGGTATCTTATTGAACGTAAAGGTGCGCCCAGGCGCAGCGCCGAGGCCGCCGCGCTTACACACGGATGCTGCTGGCAAATCGATGCTCGTGTTGGTGGTCAGCGCGCCACCGGAACAGGGCAAAGCAAATGCAGCCGTTTGTCGTTTGGTCGCTCAAATGTTGGGGGTTGCAGCATCAGCTGTCAGCGTG
>CAZBSB010000073.1:7247-10397 GCA_964494535.1 uncultured Rhodospirillales bacterium | reverse complement strand
AAATCATAAAAACCGTTCACAAAAAATACGTATTTCACATCCTCTAAAACCCATTTTTCCTCAATCTTGCGTCGGTGAGCGACAGCGCCCTCGAAGCCGTTTTCGGTAAAATACAACACGTTGGCAGCATATCCACCTTTCAGATAAAAAACCACAGCCCCCCTAACTGAAGCCATAGGCTGAGGCAGCGGGATTCCATAGGCGTGAAAGGCGGGCATGCCGAAAACAAAAGTGCTGATCAGTTCATTTTCAAATTTCCTGAACAGGCTGTCTTTTTTAAATAACTGCTGAGGATCATTCCGGTCATTTTCATCATGCAAGAGAATGCTCTCAGATATATCAACTACTATGCATGCATCTTTAAGTGCATCCTTATAATCAAACAAAGCTTCAAACACGCCAACGTCTATAGGAACCCCTATGTATATCTTATGACAGTATTTAATTTCTATTTTTTCAATCCTATTTTGTGAAATATCTAACAATATATTGTTATATTTTTCTCTCGGCAAAATACTTCTTGTGTCAACCGCATATGCGACTAGCACCACAAGAATTACAGCGATCTTACGCATATTTTCCAAGACAAACAGCACCCACTAGCCTCGCTGGTTCATTTTCTTAAATCATTTGATACAGACCTAATCCAATAGCGATAGACTACATCATCTTCTCCCAACCGCGCTCGCCTTGCTGCCAATAACTCAGCGTGTGGCCAGCGGTCTGGTAATCCTTCCAGCGCGCGCGCGCCGCGCTGACGGCTTCGGCCTCCGCATCGCTGAAAACTTCGCACACGCGCAGATAGCTGCCCGGCTGCGCCGTCACCGCGCCATCCAGCAGGAACAGCACTTCGGCCGCGTTGGGTTGCTCATCCAGATGCGTGAGCCAGATGGGCTGATGTTCGGCATTGCCGTCCTTGGCGCTGCCATGCGGCAGGAAAGAGTCGCCGCGATACGTCCACAATTGCTGGTTCAGCGCTTCCACCCGCTCGGCGGAGCCGGCCAGCACCACGGCGCGCCAGCCGCGCGCCAGGGTTTTTTCCAGCAACTCCGGCAACACCTCCTCCAGCGTGCTGCGCGTCAGGTGATAAAAATTGACTTCAGCCATCCGTGCGCGGCGCGGTCAGGAAATGGTGCAGCAACCGTACGCCGTAACCCGTGGCGCCCTTAGGCGTCAACGGCAGCGGTTTCTTCGTCCAGGCCGTGCCGGCAATGTCCAGATGTGCCCAGGGCACGCCCTTCTTGACGAAGCGTTCGATGAATTTGGCGCCGGTGATGCTGCCCGCTTCGCGCCCGCCGGTGATATTCTTGATGTCGGCGGTATCAGCATCCAGCATCTTGCCGTAAGCCTCGTCCATCGGCAGCCGCCAGAGTTTCTCGCCGGTCGCCTGACCGGCCGCGATCAACTGCTTCGCCAACGGCGTATCATTGCTGAACAGGCCGGCATATTCGTTGCCCAGCGCGATGAGAATGGCGCCGGTCAACGTGGCCAGGTCAACCATCGCCTTGGGCTTGAACGTCTCCTGCGCATACCACACCACGTCGGCCAGCACGAGCCGGCCTTCAGCGTCTGTGTTATGCACTTCCACCGTCTGGCCGGACATGGTGGTCACGATATCGCCCGGCCGCTGCGCGTTGCCGTCCGGCATATTTTCGACCAGCCCGACCAGACCAACGACATTCACCGGCGCCACACTCTTCGCCAACGCATGCATGGTGCCGATGACGGCGGCCGATCCCGCCATGTCGAAAATCATTTCCTCCATGCCGGGTCCGGGCTTCAACGAGATGCCGCCGCTGTCGAAGGTCACGCCCTTGCCGATGATGGCGGTGGGCGCCTGGCTCTTGGCCGCCTTGTCGCCTTGCCAATGCATCGTCACCAATCGCGGCGGCTGGGTGCTGCCTTGCGCCACGCCCAGCAGCGCCCCCATGCCCAGCTTGGCCATCGCTCTTTCGTCCAGCACCTCAACTTTCACGCCTAAGGCTTTGAGCGTCAAGCAATGTTGCGCCAAAGTGATCGGATAAATTACATTGCCCGGCTCGCTCACTAGGTTGCGCGCCAACTCCACGCCCTCGGCCAGCGCATCCAGCACACCAAAGGCCTTGCGCGCGGCGGCAGGTTCCGCGCTGGCGATGGCGGCGCTTTTTAGCACGGTTTTATCTTCGGTTTTATCAGCACCCTTTTTGGTGCGGTATTTATCAAACCGGTAACCGCGCAGGCGGGCGCCGAAGGCCAGCTGCGCGGCGAATTCCGCCACGGTCAGGGCGTTACCCTTATGCGTGTCGGCGATCAGTTCATAGCTGCCAGTTTTGGCGGCTATCGCCGCGGCGGTGGCCGTGCTGCCCAACTCCTGCACGCCGGCGGCCGTGAGATCATCGGGCTTGCCGATACCGAGCAGAATGACGCGCTCCAGCTTGGTCTTGGCCGGCGTCAGCAGCACGGTCGTTTCATCCTTCTTGCCCTCACCATGCGCCGTCGCCAGTGCCTTGCGCAGCGCGCCGCCGGTTTTTTTATCCAGCTTTTGGCCTATTTCACCCAGTTTGCCGCCCGCCGCGACGGTCAGCACCACGGTGCCTTGGGTAGGAATCTGCGCTTCGGCGAAGGTGATTTTCATGGTTGCTCCGGTTGGTGGCGAAAAATATCGCGGCTTGCCCGCCAGGGGACAAAAGAATAAGTGTTGAGTGTGTCACGCCCCCGTCGTTTTGGCAATTCCGGCTTTCTTGATGCTGCTGTTCCACCGTTATCTGCTGCGCCAGTTTCTCATCGCCCTGGTCTTCACCTGCACGGTGGTGACCATCGTGGCGCTGTTCACCCAGTCCTTCCGCCTGCTGTCCATGGTCATCAACAACGCCGCCGGCGTCTGGGCGTTCCTGCAGCTGGCCAGCCTGCTGATCCCCACCTTTCTGGGTGTCGTCCTGCCCATCGGCCTGGCCATCGCCATCATCTTCGTGTTCCAGAAACTGGGGGGGGATTCCGAGCTGGTGGTCATGCGCTCCGCTGGCCTCAGCCCCCTGTCGCTGGCGCGCCCCGCCTTGTGGCTCGGCGGCATGGCGGTATTTTGCGGGCTGATTTTGGCCTTCTGGGTCTCCCCTTGGGCCAACCGCACTTTCGTCAAGCTTTTTGCAATCAACAAACTTTGAAGTGGCTGTC
>CAZBSB010000073.1:1150-7237 GCA_964494535.1 uncultured Rhodospirillales bacterium | reverse complement strand
TACGCGACGAATTTTCGGTCTATGCCGTGCGGCCGGGCGTGTTCAACGACGTCAGCAAAGGTCTGACCTTCTATGCCCGGCGCCGCGACAGCAAGGGCGGGCTGGAAGGCCTGCTCATCCACGATGCGCGCAAGCCCGACATGCCGGTGACCGTGATGGCGGATCGCGGGATGCTGACGATGGTGGATGACGCACCGCGCATCATCGTCTTCAACGGCCAGCGCCAGGAATTCGACCGCGTCAATAACCGCATTACCACGCTGGACTTCAACCAATATGGCTTCGACCTCGGCCTGCTCAAGGGCAGCAACGACCGGCTGCCCGACCCGCGCGAATTGTCGCTGGAGGATTTGCTGGCCGATTCTCCGGTCGCCATCAAGCGCGGCAACGGCGTTGACCGGCTGCGCGCCGAGTTGCATCAGCGCCTCGCCGGCGGCCTGAGCGGCCTGGCTTTCGCCATGCTCGCCGCCGCCATTATGTTGGGCGGCGAATTCAGTCGGCGTGGCATGACCACGCGCGTCATCGCCGCCGCCCTGACCATCATCGTCTATCAGGCGGCCTTGATGTGGCTGAACAACCTTGCCGCCAAGAATCTCACTTTCGTGCCGGCGCTCTATGCCCTGGTGCTGCTGCCGCTGCCGTTGTCCTGGCTGCTGCTGCGCTATAACCCGCTGGCGCGCGGCAAAGACGCTCCGGTGCCCGCATGACCACCAGCTGGACGCTTTCCTGGTATATCATCCGCCAATTTCTGCTGTGGTTCGGCACGTTTCTGGGCGGCCTATCCGGCATCATTCTGCTGTTCGAGATTGCCGAACTGCTGCGCCGCAGCGCCGATTTGCCGCAGGCGACGTTGGATGTCGTGCTGCAAATGGCCTTCTTCAAGCTGCCGGAAACGGTGGACAAGGTGCTGCCCTTTGTCACTTTGTTCGCCGCCATGTTCACCTTGTGGCGGCTGACGCGCAGCCAGGAACTCATCGTGGCGCGCGCCAGCGGCGTCTCGGTCTGGCAATTCATGGCGCCTATTCTCTATGCCACTCTGGCGCTCGGCGTCGTCAATGTCACCATCGTTAATCCCGTCGGTGCCGCGATGATCAGCCGCTACTGGGAATTGGAATCCACCTATCTCTATCGCCCCGTCACGCTCGAACTCACCGGCGCCGGCTTGTGGCTGCGGCAGAAGGCCAAAGATTATGAATTCCTGCTCCATGCCGATACCGCCACGCTGGAGCCGATGACGCTGCAACCGCTGATGGCTTTCGTTTACGACCCCAACAAGCGTTATATCGGCCGGATTGACGGCGCGCAGGCGGTGCTGGAAAACAACGCCTGGATCATCAAGGACGCGTGGTATAGCCCCAACCGACAACCGTCTGAGCGCCTGCCGGAATATCGCATCCCCACCGACCTCACGCTGCAGAAAATTCAGGAAAGCATGGCGGCGCCCAACACCGTCTCCTTCTGGAATCTGCCCAGCTTCATCTATTCTCTGCAGGAGGTGGGGTTGCCTACTGTCCGGCATCAGATTCAATGGCTGGGGCTGTTGGCCTCGCCTCTGTTTCTGGCATCTATGATCACTTTCGCGGCAGCCAGTTCCCTGCGGCTGACGCGGCGCGGCGGCACACTGGGGCTGGCGGTGATGGGCGTGGCGCTGGGCAGCGCCGCCTTCGCGCTCAACAATGTGCTGCTGGCGCTGGGCGGCACGCAAACGCTGCCGGTGTTCCTGGCGGCCTGGGCGGCGCCGCTCATCTGCCTGGCCACCGGCGTGGCCGCTTTGCTTTATCTTGAAGATGGTTGATTGGCCGGCAACGGCAGCGCACTATTCAGCCAGGAATCATCTCACCGCACAGGCTACTCCCATGTCACGTTCGTCGCTCCTGCCGTCATTGCTCGCTCTCGCCCTTATCGCCCTGCCGGCCATCGCGGCGGAACCGCCAGCCGCGA
The DNA here is from genome assembly GCA_964494535.1 of uncultured Rhodospirillales bacterium. Lineage (GTDB taxonomy): Bacteria > Pseudomonadota > Alphaproteobacteria > UBA9219 > RFNS01 > JAGOHT01. The sequence continues at coordinate 5,296 of CAZBSB010000073.1, read as the reverse complement.
AACCGGTCGCGAAGATCGAGCTGATGGCGCGGGACGCCGCGCGCGTCGCCATCGTGGTCAATGACGCCGCCGTGACCAACGGCGATATTGTGGCGCGTTACAAGCTAGCTCTGCTGTCCTCCGGCCTGCCGGACAATGCGGAGAATCGCGGCCGCATCCTGCCGCAAATCGTCCGCACACTCATCGAGGAGCAGTTGCAACTGCAGGAAGCGCGCCGCCAGCAGATTGACGTGAGCGGCAAGGATATTGACGCGGCGCTGGCGCGCATGGCGCAGGAAAACAACGTGCCGGGCGGCGATATCCGTGCCATGCTCACGGCGCGCGGCGTCGCGCCGCGTACGCTGGAACAGCAGACCAGAGCGCAGATCGCCTGGGCGCGATTGGTGCAACGCCAGCTGCGCCCCCGCGTCGCCGTAAGCGATGACGAGGTCAGCGATGTTGTCGCCCGCCTGCAGGCCAGCCAGGGCAAGACCGAGCATTTCGTCAACGAGATTTTCCTGCCGGTGGACGACCCCGACCAAGACAGCGCCGTGCGCGGCTTCGCCGGCAAGCTGCTGCAACAAATCAAGCAAACCGGCGCCTTCGGCGCCATCGCCCGCCAATTCTCGCAAGGCGCCGGCGCGACCAATGGCGGCGAGATCGGCTGGGTGCAGGAAGGCACGCTGGCGCCGGAGCTAAACGCCGCGCTCAAGACCAGCAAGCCTGGCGGCCTCATCGGCCCGATCAAGACCGAGAAGGGCTATCACATCCTTGCGCTGCGCGATGCGCGCGTGGTCACCGCCGGGGGCGACGCAAGCATTACGGTCAAACTCGCGCAAGTCGGCCGCGGCGTTCCACCGGATCAAATGAAAGCCGCGGTGGCGGATGCCAAAGCCAAGGCTGCCCGCATTCAGGGCTGCGATGCGCTGAACACGCAGTTTCCCGCCTCGGCCGGCTGGCAGGTGCAGACCATGCCGGAGCAGCCGCTCGCCGCCTTGCCGCCCGGCCTGGCGCCGCTCATCCGCGACCTCAAGCCCGGCAGCGCCGGCGAGCTTGACGTGCAGCGCACGGGCGTCGGCTTCTTCGTGCTATGCAGCCGCAAAGAAGGCGGCAACGCCATCAACCGCGACGCCATCATGAACAACATCGGCGGCGAACGCCTCGAAAACCTCGCCCGCGCCCTGCTGCGCGACCTGAAGCGTAACGCTTATATTGACGTGCGGATTTAAGGTTGAAGATAATTTTTCCTCTCCCCCTGCGGGATATGAACGCAAAGCGTTCATGGTTAGAAAATCTTAGCCAAGCTGGCTTGGCTTAGATTTTCTTGGTGAGGGGTAAAAACGCCGTGTGCATTAGTAGCACCCAACCCTATTGCTCAATAAAAATAAGGAAAGGAACTCAACCCATGCCCACCACCAACCCCGCCCATCTCGCCGCCCTGCTCATCGCCGGCAGCTTCATCTTCCTCGGCATCACGCAAGCGCAGGCCGGCAGTCGCGTCGGCCCCTTCCAGCTCATGCACCACGCCAACCCCACGGCCAACCCAGGCGTCTTCCGCCTAGACACCACCACCGGCGAAGTCAGCTATTGCTACGTCGCCGGCAGCAGCACCGAAACCGCCAGCCTGCATTGCTTGCGAGGCGTGCAATAAACAGGCAGTATCCGCAACGAAATGCACTCTTTGCTGAGGAAACCATGACCACCCCTGTCCGCGCTGCTGAAGCCCCGTTCGCTCTCGCTGTTGAGGCGGGCAAGGATTATTGGTGGTGTTCCTGCGGCCAGAGCAAAAAGCAGCCTTTGTGTGACGGTTCACACAAGGCCGAAGGCCAATTCGCGCCGGTCAAATACAGCGCCGCCGAAAGCAAGACCGTCTATTTCTGCGGCTGCAAGGCCAGCGCCAACCAGCCGCTGTGCGATGGGTCGCACAAGAAAACCCCGTAAAGCCGTTAGCCTGGGATCGCGATCCAAAAATAAAGCCGTCAGCCCGTGGCGAAAATGGCTCCTGCGAGAACCGGAGCGCAGCGTATGTTGAGATACGCGAGCACCGGAAGCGCAGCACAGGCCATTTGCAGCCCGGGATCACGGCTTTAAGCCCACGCCGCGTCTTCGATTTGCAACTGCACCCCATTGCGCCCGTTCCAGTTGTCGGCGCGCAGATAACCGGCCAGATGCAGCGGCCGACCACGCGCCTGCAGCAGCGCCGCGCCCATGGGCGTCTCCAGCGCGCAAAAGGCGATGCCGCCCAGGCGCGCGCCACCGCAACTGAAGAACACGCGCACATGCTTCTCCCCCACCACATCGGCGCGGCCGATCTGGCAGGACGGTAAGGCGAAACGCGGCTCCGGATTGCCGGTGCCATAGGGCTTCAGTTTTTCCATCTCGGCCAATAAATCCGGCGTCGCCGCCGCGCCGGAGAGCAGCCCGTCCAGCGTCAGGCTGGGTACGATGGGACTTGCGGCGATAAATTTCTCCGTCCGCTCAGTGAAAAAACCCCGCAGCGCTTCTACTTGCTCCCGCGCCACCGTCAGCCCCGCCGCCATGGCGTGGCCGCCGCCATTGATCAGCAGCCCGGCCTGCCGCGCCGCGATGACCATGGCGCCCAAATCCAGCCCGCGCACCGACCGCCCCGACCCTTTGCCAACTGCGCCATCCAGCCCGATGACGAAGCACGGCCGGTGATATTTATCCTTCAGCCGCGACGCGACGATGCCGATGACGCCGGGATGCCACCCTTCCCCCGCGATGAGCAGAAACGGCGCATCCTCGCTTTGCTGCGCCTGATATTCGGCGGCCGCCAGCACGTCAGCCTCCACCTCCTTGCGCTGGGCGTTGAGCGCATCCAGCTGCACGGCCAGCGCCATGGCTTCGTCCGCATCGTCGCAACTCAGCAGCCGCGCGCCGAGATCGGATCGCCCCACGCGCCCGCCAGCATTGACGCGGGGGCCGAGAATGAATCCGGCCGTGAACGCATCAGGCGGCAACTGTGCCCGCCCCACTTGCAGCAGCGCTGCCAGCCCGGCATTCTGTGTGCGCGCCATCTGCTTCAGCCCCTGGCTGACGAAAGCGCGATTGAGGCCGACGAGCGGCACGACATCCGCCACCGTGCCCAGCGCCACCAGGTCAAGCCATTGCAGCAAATCGGGCTCCGGTCTTTCCGCCGTATAAAACCCCGCCTGCCGCAGCGCGCGATTGGCCGCCACGACGCACAGGAACGTCACCCCCGCCGCGCACAGGCTGCCGAAGCCGGAACTATCATCCAGCCGGTTAGGGTTGACCAGCGCGTGGGACGGCGGCAAGGCCGGCTCGGCGGCGTGATGGTCGAACACCAGCACCTGCAGCCCCAGCTCCCGCGCTCGCAGCAGTGCCGCGTGCGCCGTGGTGCCGCAATCCACGCAGATGACCAGCTTGGCACCCGTGGCCGCAATCCGTTCCATCGCGCCGACATTCGGCCCATAGCCTTCCGTCATCCGGTCTGGGATATAAATTTGCGCCGTCACCCCGCAATGCCGCAGAAACCGCACCAGCAAGGCCGTGGACGTGCCACCATCCACGTCATAGTCGCCGAAAATCGTCACCGCTTCCTGCGCCTGCACCGCCGCCGCCAACCGCGCTGCAGCCACATCCATCGCTTGCAGCACGGCAGGATTGGGCAACAGCGCCCGCAAGGTCGGTTGCAGATAATCCGCCGCCTGCTCCAGGCTCACGCCGCGACCGGCCATGCAGCGTGCGGCCAGGTCGGTCAGGCCGAAACGCTGCTGCAGCGCCAGCGCGATGCGCTCGTCATAGGCGCGTGCCTGCCATTGCCGCCCGCTGAAGGATTGCGTCACACCCAACATAACCGGCGCTGCCTCCGGCACTAGTGCGGCTATAGGGTTCACCATATTAACCTTTCTGTCCGTGTTATCCGCATCATAGCCGGGGCGTAGCGGCAGCGATAGCGCGGCTTGCGCGCCTCTGCCTTCCCGTCTATAACCCGCGCACCAAAATCACCTATCGGAGTCAAGCATTATGGCGGTTGAACGCACCCTTTCTATTTTGAAGCCCGACGCACTGGAAAAAGGCGTCATCGGCAAAATCATCACCCGGTTTGAAGAGAACGGCCTGAAGCCCATCGCTGTGCGCTTGCAGCACCTCTCGCAGCGCGAGGCTGAAGGCTTCTACGCTGTG
>CAZBSB010000073.1:794-1140 GCA_964494535.1 uncultured Rhodospirillales bacterium | reverse complement strand
CGGACGCCACGCGGCGCAACCTGACCGGCAAGATCAACGCCAAGCTGGAAGAAGCCGGTTTGCGCATTGTGGCGCAGCGCCGCCTCCACCTCTCGCAGGCGCAGGCCGAGGCGTTTTATGCCGTGCATAAAGCCCGCCCCTTCTTCGGCGAACTGTGCAGCTTCATGGTCTCCGGCCCCGTGGTGGTGCAGGTGCTGGAGGGCGAGAACGCCGTGGCCAAAAACCGCGAAGTGATGGGCGCCACCAACCCGGCCAACGCCGCGCCCGGCACCATCCGCAAGGAATTCGCCGAAAGCATCGAAGCCAACTCCGTCCACGGCTCGGACAGCCTGGACAACGCCAAGCA
>CAZBSB010000073.1:0-784 GCA_964494535.1 uncultured Rhodospirillales bacterium | reverse complement strand
CGGCTGCGACATCACCGGCTGATTGCTGCCCGTTTGAACGCAAACACGCCCGCAGTCCTTCCGGCTGCGGGCTATTCTTTTTCAAAATACCTTGCTTCAGAGTTCAAAAGATTCAAGACTTCGATTGATTTACTCTATTGAGTTGTGTCTGAGTATGTCCGTTAGCCATTGGGATCTGATATATTCCGTCAGCGATTGCATCTCGATTTACGATGGAGCTGAGCGGTTTATTGATGATTTCCTTGCTGCACCGAATGCTGCCCGGACATTGTATGTAGCAAATTGGTGCTATTACGAAGTATGCAATGGCGGATTCAAACAATTCTTTGGAAATTCAACGGGCATACTTGCACCTGAAGCCGTCACGGCTTTCAGTGAGATTGGAATGCCCTGCATAGCAAATATCGTCAAGCAAGCGACGTTATGGTTCGGTGAACCCTACCCTAGAGATCGTGGTATAAGACTTCAACAAATTGAAAAATACAAAATCGCTCATCACGAACTATCTTATTTTATGGAAGCATTTGATGACGAATTTTATAGCCTGTGTAATTCTGAGAATGGTGGTTTTGAAGCTGCTGCGAACGCTTACGCCATTAAATCCAACGCCTAAACAATAGGTGAATACGCACAGGCTACAAATACCCGCTTTACTGCATGATTTAAGCTAACAACAAGGATGTATAGCCTTAAATCCTCTGCCCCTTGGCAGGCTAGGGCGAATGTGTGTAATCTCGGCTCCCGCTTGTTCTGGAGACGATGATGAGTTTGATCCCTTTCGACG
>CAZBSB010000072.1:0-10411 GCA_964494535.1 uncultured Rhodospirillales bacterium | reverse complement strand
AATATGGGGCTTCATACAGTTGCTCGCGCAGCTCCAGAGCCCGCTGCAACCGCGCCATGAACCAGGCTGCGTCAATCGTCGCGCCAGCGCGGTCAAAGATGCGTCCAGAAATCAGATTATGCGGATGAAAACTTCCGGTGCCGAGCGCGCGCCCGTCATACGCCAGGAACTGCGTCACAGCGCCCGCCGGCAGCGCCTTGGCCGCCGCATCCATCACCACTTCGTTGCTATAGACCCAGGGGTGACCGCCGGCCACGCGCTTGTGCCGCTGCGGCTGCAGCCGAATAATCGGATAGGTCACTTGGACTGCTGCTGCGCGATGGGCTGGGCGAATTTCAGCTCGATATCCCATGGGAAATAAATCCAGGTGTCCTGGCTCACTTCGGTGATGAAGGTATCCACCTGCGGCCGCCCCTGCGGCTTGACATAGATGGTGGCGAAATGCGCCTTGGGATATTTTTTCCGCAGCAACTCCGCCGTACGACCGGTATCCGCCAGATCGTCTATCACCAGCCAGCCGCTGCCGTCGCCGGTCACCGCCGCCGGCTTCACCACCGTGGCTTCCGGCAAGATGCCGCTGGCCGGCTCGGGCCGATAGCCGACGATGCAGGCGGTTTCGATGACCCGAATATCCAGCTCCCGCGCCACAATCGCCGCCGGCACCAGCCCGCCGCGCGTGATGGCGATAATGCCCTGCCACGGCCCCTTATCAATCAACCGCCAGGCCAATGCCTTGCCATGCCGGTGCAACTCTTCCCAACTGACCGGAAAAAACTTCTGCGGTGCTTCCATGGATTGGTCTCCCTACCTCGCGTCGCCCTTATAGCCTGCACGACACCTTTCTGGCCAGCCACCTGTCTATTTCGACAGCAGGCGTAAGCTATATATTTGTGCGGCCGCGAAGTCATGCTGCAAAGCAGCGTAAAATTCTCAATGATTTTAATAGCTTCCGGTCATTGATTCGTGATGTGATGCTGTGTCTCGCAACCAGGATCGGCATGGTCACGGCAGGAGAAATCAATCCGACTATATCTCTTTTCCCGCCCGGAAAAGCTCCTCTCGTTGTTGACATTTTTTCCCAGGGCGGCGGCCGGCGCGGCGCGGCCACGGCGGGTTTCCTGCACGGCCTGACCCGCTTCACGGATATTCAAATCGAAGGCCTGAGCGGCACTAGCGCCGGCGCCATGGCCAATGCCGTGCTGGCGCATGGCCTGGCCAAGGAAGCCACCGACCCCACGCATGACCGGCAGGATACGCGCCTGGGTTTGGCGCGGCTGTATCGCACGGTCACCGAGTATTCGCCCTACAATGTCGCGCAATCCCTCGCCGACCAGGCCAAGCAGACCATGGTGGACAGCCAGCGCTTAATGATGGCAGCACCCTTCGCCGCCTTCTCGCCTTTCAAGTTCATGCGTGATGTGGCGGCTCTGAGCGATGGTATCGGCGCGCAGTTCCACACTTATGGCCAAGCGCTGACGCGCGCCTCACGCGTGCAGCATCCCGGCAGCCATATCCTGGAACTGGTGCTGCAGGACGTGATCGGCAACACCAAGCTGCTGAATGACAAGAAAGCGCCCCTCCTGGTAAACAATGTTGTGCGAATGGCGGATGAACAACATCTCCTGTTCCATAACCGCTCGACCGACCGGCCGATGACGCTGCGCCACATCGCGGCCTCCGGCGCGCTCACCGCCTATTTGCCGACCGTGGATGTGCCGGGCGTCGGTGCCTGCCGCGACGGCGCCGAAGGCGGCGCCAACCCACCCATGCTGGATTTCTATCGCCTGAAACGCGAGATCATGCCGCAGGCACAGGCTAAGACCGCCATTCTCTATAATCTCTCCGACCCTGATGGCAGCCTGCAGGATGAGTTGAAAGCGCGCGACCCGAAACTGCACGGCCATTTTCACGCAGCCATGGCGCGTCAGAAAGCCGAACGCGCCGAACTGACAGCGCAGGGCGATGTTCGACTCATCACTGTGCAGGCCGCGCTGACGCAGGAGCAGCGGCGCGAGAGCCTCTCCGATACTGACCCAGCCAAGATGAAAGCGATGTTCGAGATTGGCCGCCGCCAAGGCGAAGCCCTAGGCTTCAAGCTACTGAGTGAAGAACTAGGTTATGATGCGCGCGCGCTGGTCGAGCGACCCACGATGCTGCCCCACCAGGCCGCAGCGCGCCGCGGCGCCAGTTTGCGGTAACCTTAGTCATACATATTGCTCCGCTCTATCGTCCTTCCAGCGAGAACTGTTTGTATGTTCTTCCAATGACGGCAACACCGCAGAGTGTTGCACTTCGAGTGATAAACTACTGCTCAATAGGGACTTAGCTGGGCACCTTGGCAGGACTAGTTCCCTGCTGGCCTGCTGGACGTCCCGGCAAAGACCATCCGTTCTGAATTAACCTAACATCATCGGCGCAACCTACTTCAACCAAACCCCATATGGCATTTGGTGCGCTGATAACCGTCATTTGCGCCCGCTGTGGCAGCGCCTTGATGAGCGCCACGGTCTGAGCAGATTGTCCATCACGAGCAAGCTGCAAAACCGCGTTCGGCTGGGTTAGCGCCTCAACAATTCTTGGGTGATGTTCTTATTTCGCGGCATCGAACACATCGTTCCCGCGCATAAGAACGAGGTGCTGCCCCCATGAGATCCTCAATTCATTCATCGCTAAGCCTTTTCAATATTGCTGCGCTGGCAGCCAGCCCTCTGCAAGGTTCAGACCAGCGCATGTCTTGGTTATATCATGTGGGGTATCGAGCTTTTATGTAATAATTACTTTTAATTTAAGGCTCGTCGGTCAACGAAAGTTATTGCAGGCGGTTTAGTGGTGATAGCGCGTTGACTTAGAAACCAATAATTGAATAGCGGCCGATTGAAATGTTTGCCGCAGAAGCAACGGTCTAAACGGCAGCCGACACATCTCCTCTGATATCGAACAGCAGGTCTGAATCAGACGACGGCCTGTAACTGCGCGATAGTGTGCAAACCGCTTAGCCCTACACCTGTTTCCGCACTTGTCGGCAAGCGCAGGAGTTGCGGCCACCAAGTGAGGCTGGTCAAGGCTCCGGCCAGCGCGACATGCCGGCCAGCCAGCGGGTCAAGCGCCTGCAGCAGCGCCAGCGCGGCTAGCCCGCCATGATCAGCGATAATCACCGGCGTGTGCGCCATACGCGCCGCCAGCAACGCGCCGAGCAGCGCCGCGATCTCCCGCCCGCCCGCGGCTTCCAGCACCGCGCAGGGCGATAGACCAGCGAGGCGCGCCACGACCGGCGTACAAGATTCCGCCCAGGCAGCCGGCAGGCGCAACATTTGCAGCACTTCAAGCAGCCCCTGCCCTGTAGCCGCCGCCACCAGCACCGCAGCCGCGACCCGTTGCCCATCGCCGCACGAGGCCAGAGCCAGCGCGTCCAACCCCGGCTCCACCGCCATCATGCCATAGGTGATGGCGTGCAAACATTCCGACTGTTCCATCGCCGCCGCCGTGCGAAAATCACGCGTGGCGCTTGCCAGATGCATGTCATAGAACCGGACATCGGCATCGCATTCCGCCGCTGCTTGGCTGATGGCGCCATCTGCCGCCAACAGCTTCGGTAACTGGGCAGCGATGCTTTCCGAGGCGGCGTCCAGCGCAGCGCAACCATGATTGGCCGCAAAAATAGATAAGCGCGGATGATTGAGCCGCGGTGCCGCCCTGCCCTGCCAGCGCGCCAGCCAGGCGCGCTGCGCCCGTTGTTCCGGCGCAATATCCGCGAGGCCGGCCAGGGCAGCCTGCGCTGCCGCCATATCCGGCTCCGGCAGCCGCGGCAGAATTTGCAGGATATCAGCATAATCCTGCGGCATAGATGTTTGCTGTGGTGCCGGACGTGTCATAAGAAGCCCTGCTCAGAAGCCCGCCCGCAGCCAGGTGCAGAGATGGCGGGTGAGCAGCGTGTCGTTGAGCGTATAAAAATGGAAATCGCGCACCCCATGCTCGATCAGCCGCGTGATCTGGTGCGACAGCACATTCATGGCCAGCAGCTTGTGATCCACACCTTCGGGATCAATATCCTGAAACATAGCGTGCAAAAAATCCGGCACATTGGCGTTGCAGCGTTTGGCGAAATTCACCGCCTTCTTGAAATTCAAAATCGGCAGCAGGCCGGGAATGATTTCGGCTTTGATGCCGTGCCGCGCCACTTGGTCGCGCCAGCGCAAAAACACCTCGGGGTCGAAGAAGAATTGCGTCAGCACCGCGTCAGCCCCCGCCTCCACCTTGCGCTTGAGGTGGTCGAGATCGAACGCCAGCGACGGCGATTCCGGATGCATCTCCGGATAGCCCGCCACCGAAACGCCCATCGCCGGAAAACGCTGCTTGATGGCGGCGATGAAATCATAGGTGAACGGATACCCATCCGCCACCGGCTGATACGGCCCCGCTTGATTGAGAATATCGCCGCGCAGCGCCACGATGTGCCGCACGCCGTCCGCCCAGAAACTGTCCAGAATGGCGTTGACCTCCGCCTGGCTGCGGCCGGCGCAAGTGAGGTGCGCGGCGACCGGCAGATTGCTGCGCTCGGCGATGCGCCGAATGACCTCGCGCGAGTAATCCACCATGTCCTGCGCGCCGCCGGCGCCGAAGGTGACGGTGATATAAGACGGCCGGCACGCCATATAGGCGTCCACCGTGGCCAGCAGATTCTCCAGCCCGCCTGGGGTCTTGGGCGGAAAAACTTCCAGGCTGAAATGGATGTCCGTGGGCAGATAATGACCCGCCATGCCCTCAGCCCGTCTTACGCATGGCGTGTTTTTCCCGCAACTGGCGCGCGGCGGCGACCATGTGCTGCAGGGCGGCCTTGGTTTCCGGCCAGTCGCGCGTCTTTAGGCCGCAATCCGGATTGACCCAGATTTGCTTGACATCCAGATGCTGGCTGGCTTTCTCCAACAGCCGCGCCATCTCGGCCGCTTCCGGCACCCGTGGACTATGAATGTCATAGACGCCGGGGCCAATTTCGTTCGGGTACTTATAAGTGCTGAAAGCGTCCAGCAATTCCATCTGCGACCGGCTGGTTTCAATCGAAATCACGTCCGCGTCCAAATCCTTGATGGAGTCAATGATGTCGTTGAACTCGCAATAGCACATGTGGGTATGAATCTGCGTTTCGTCCGCCACACCAGTATAAGACAGCCGGAAGGCCTGCGCTGCCCAGGCGAGATAGGCCGGCCAGTCCTGCCGCCGCAGCGGCAGCCCTTCGCGGAAGGCCGGCTCGTCAATCTGAATGACGCCGATGCCGGCCTTCTCCAAATCTAGCACCTCATCCTGCAGCGCCAGTGCGATTTGATGCGTCGTCACCGAACGCGGCTGGTCGTCGCGCACGAACGACCATTGCAAAATCGTCACCGGTCCGGTGAGCATCCCTTTCATCACGCGTTTGGTCTGGCTTTGCGCGAATTGCGACCAGGCCACCGTCATGGGCTTCGGCCTCGACACGTCGCCGAAAATCACCGGCGGCTTCACGCAGCGCGACCCATAGGATTGCACCCAGCCATTTTTGGTGAAAGCGAAGCCGGCCAGCTGCTCGCCGAAATACTCCACCATATCGTTGCGCTCGAATTCGCCATGCACCAACACGTCAATATCCAACTCTTCCTGAATGGCGACGGCGCGCTTGACCTCTTCTTTCAAGAACGCGTCATAGGCTTCCGCCGTGATCCGGTTGTTCTTGACGTCGGCGCGATGCTTGCGCACTTCCGCCGTCTGCGGAAAAGAGCCGATGGTGGTGGTGGGGAACAGCGGCAAGCCAAGTCGCGCATGTTGCAATTGCTGGCGCTGCGCGAAAGGCTGCTTGCGGCCGGACTTCGCCAGCGGCTGCTGCTGCAACCTCTGCTGCACGGCGGGGTTATGAATGCGGCGCGAGGTCTGGCGCGACTGCGCGGCCTGGTCGCTGGCGGCCAAGGCGTCGGCAATTGCCGCACGTCCCTGGTTCAGCCCCTTGGTCAGCACGGCCACTTCCTGCAGCTTCTGCGCGGCGAAAGCCATCCAGCCTTTAAGTTCATTATCCAGCACGGTTTCGGCCGCCAGATCATAAGGCGCGTGCAGCAACGAGCAGGACGGCGCCACCCAGATTTTCTCCTGGCCGATTTTCGCGGCGAAACTTTCCAACTCCGCCAGCGACGCGTTGAGATTGTTGCGCCAGATATTGCGCCCGTCTACCACACCCAGCGATAAAATCAGCTGCGCCGGCCGCAGCGCCAGGATTTTATCTAACGGGTCTTTGCCGCGCACCCGGTCAAGATGCAGCGCATCCACCGGCAATTGCAGAGCGGTGGCGAGATTGTCGCCGAGGGAACCGAAATAGGTCGTGACGAAGAATTTCAGCTTCGACCCCTGGCGCAGTTTGGCATAAGCCTTGCCATAGGCAGCGCGCGTAGTTTCATCGAGATCAAGCGCCAGGCACGGCTCGTCCAGCTGCACCCATTCGGCGCCGGCCTTCTCCAGCCGCGCCAATATCTCGGCATAGGCCGGCAGCAGCGCGTCGAGCAAAGCCAGGCGATCATCCAGCCCCTTGCCGCGTAACAGGTAGGTCAAAGGCCCCATCAGCACCGGTCGCGTCGTCAGACCCTGGGCTTTCGCCTCTAAAAACTCATCCACCGCCTTGTGCGACGACAGGGCGAATTTCTGCCCGGCGGCGAATTCCGGCACGATATAATGATAGTTGGTGTCGAACCATTTGGTCATCTCCGCCGCCGGCACGTCCACGCCGTCGCGTTGCATCCCGCGCGCCATGGCGAAATAGGTGGCCGGCGCGACGATGCCGGGCTGGTGCGCATAACGCGGCGGCACGACGCCGAACAGCGCCGACATATCCAGCATCTGATCGTAATAAGAAAAATCATTGCTCGGCGACTGGTCAATGCCGGCGGCCTTTTGCACTTGCCAATGCTCGGCGCGCAGCGCCGCCGCCGCCTGCTGCAATTCAGCCAGTGTCAGCTTGCCTTTCCAATAGGCTTCAAGCGCCGCTTTCAGTTCGCGGTTTTTACCGATGCGGGGATAACCAAGGATTGTGGACAACGCCATCGAAAACTCTCCGAAATTGCACAGGTCAGCCCGTCATGACACCATGAAACGGCGGCGGCGGAAAGCGAAATTTTGTTGGTTTTGCCGAGGGGTCGTTGAATCAACTACTGATAGCCCGTTGGCATCCGCGCCGACCGGCGCGGCGGCGGCTTATGAATTCATTGAGCCACTGATATGACATTGGGAAATCAGGCCGCCGGCAACCACACCAGACTATGCTGGTCATGCGCCACATAGGCCGTCAAGGCCTCGATAACCCGGGGGTCGAAATGCTTGCCGCTGCGGGTGCCCAAGGCCTCCAGCGCTGCCACGGTGCTAAGGCTGGGGCGGTGAGCGCGGGCACTGACCAAAGCGACAAACGCGTTGGCGACTGTGACGATCCGCGCCGTGACCATAATTCCCTCGCCCTGCAGGCCGCTGGGCATCCCGCTGCCGTCATAGCTTTCCAACACCTGGCGCAGGGTCGGTACCACGGGCTGCGCGAAACCGATCAGCGCCAGAATATCGGCGGAGGTCAGCAGGCTTTCATGCACTTTCTTCAACTCTTCGGGCGTTAGCGCGCCGGCCTTGACCAATATTTCCCGCGGCACCAGCACCTTGCCGAAATTCATCAGCAGGCCGGCGATTTCCGCCGTCTCCATCTGCTCCTGGTTCAATTTCATCTGCTGGGCGATGGCGCGAGCCACCTGGCCGACGCGCGCCGAGTGGCCGGCGGCGAAGGGGTCGCGCCGATCCACCACCGCCACCAGCGTATCAATGACCTGCCGGAACATGCGCTCGCGCGCTTCGCGCTCCACCAGCAGGTTTGTGATGTCGTCTTCATTCACCATCACGGCCTGCTGCATATTCGCCGTGACCGGCAGGGGAATGACCTGGGTCTTGATATAACGCGCGGCGCCGCCGGAAAGATTGACTTTGCTAACGGCTTCTGCCGTCAGGCTGGACTGCCGCGCCTGCTTGACCAGCGGCAAGAGCCGCAGCAAATCCTGCTCGGGGAAAATTTTCTCGAACGATAGCCCGACCATTTCCTGCGGCACCCGCTTGATGCTACCGGCGGCCTGGGCGTTGGCGAACCAGATGCGGCCTTCCTTATCAATAATGAAAGTCGCGCCCGGCCGGTTGTCCGCGATGATGCGGATGAAATCCTGCTGGTAGTTTTGGCGGTTCTGCAAACCGATAAGCGCGTTCTGCGTCGCCACGAAGCTGCGGCTCCGCACATAATTCACCGCCAGCGCGGAACTCAAAATGGCAAACAGCAGCAAGGGCAGCACGGCCAGGAACAGCCCGTCCAGCAATTCATCCGGCTTCACATCGGGCAGTGCGACCGCCCACTCAAAAAGCCGGAAGATACCTAAGCCGCCCAGCAGCAACAGCAAGGGCGCCGCCATGAACAGCACCCACCAGACAAAGCGCGGCAGCCCGATATTAGGCACGCGCACGGGATCAAATTGACGAGCTGACTGCAAGGCGGAACCCCACTCAGGCATGGAAGCCTCTATATCTAGGGCATTATCCTTTACGGTTCTTTAACAGCTGCAAGGCGGTGTCAACCACGGTCGGCACGGCCAATGTTTCCATAAGGTTAGGTTCCGTCGCGCCCGGATGGGGTAGTTTGGCCAGCAATGCGGCCGCGCTTTCCGGCGTTCGCGCCACGGCCGTGTGTCGCCCCCAGGGACCATAGGTTTTTTCAAAACCCGGGCCAAACAACCCCAAAGTGGGCGTGCCCACGGCGGCGGCCAGGTGCATCAAGCCGGAGTCATTGCCCACATAAAGTTCCGCCCGCTCCAGACAGGCCGCCGCCAGCGCCAGCGAGCTGCCGAAAAGTGCTAACCGCCGCTGCGCCGGAATGGCCTCAAGCACGGGTGCTATCTGCCCCTGCTCATGCGCGGCGGCCAGCAGCAGGATGCGGTGTTCCGCGTGAGCCGGCAGCGCCAACAGCTGCGTGGCCAGCGCGGCAAAATGCGACGCCGGCCATTGTTTGGGAAACCAGTTGGCGGCAGGGCCGAGCGCGATGAGCGGCGCCGCGCCCAACAGCTGACGCGCCTCGGCCTGCATGGCTTCCGTCACCCAAATTTTCGGATCGGGCGGCGGGTCAAGCTGCATGATGGCGGCGTTCTGCACCACTTTGTGCGCGTCCGGCAGGCTGGCGCCATGGGTATAGAGCCGGCGGCGCCACAACAGGCGACTGACCAAACTGTTGCGAAGGTCAATGACGATGTCCCAACGCGTGGCGGCACAGGCGCGCCATAGGCCAAACCAGTGTCGGTTGAATGATTGCTTTTGCAGCGGGATGATGCGCCGCAAGCCCGGCACCGCGGCGAACAAATCAACGCACAATGGCCCGCAAGCCACCGTGATGGCGGCGCCGGGATAAGTTGCCACCACATGCCGCAACAAACCGGTGGAGAGTATCGCGTCGCCGATTCGGTTGGCGGAAATGAACAGGATATTGGTCATGCCGGCGGCATCACCACCAGCCGCGGCGCTTGAAATAAATCAGCGGCAGAATCATGGAGAGCAACATGCAGCTCAGCACGCCCCACACCCAGCCGGCGGCGCTGGCGCCAGGCAGCGCCAGATTCATGCCATAAATGCCCGCCAGCAGGTTGGAGGGCATGAAGATGACGGAAGCCATGGAGAGCATCCGGAAAATATCGTTCTGCTCGTTATTGATTTGCCCCAGCGTGGCATCGAGCAGGAAGGTGGTCTCCTGAATCATGAAATCGGCATGGTCATGCAGCGATTTCAAATCGCTCTGCAGCGTGTGCAGCAAGACCAGCTGCTCAGCATTCAACCGCTCCGGCAGCGCCTGCGCCAGAAACGCCGTCAGGCGGATCATGCCGGTGATGGAGTGGTAGCTGCGATGCAGCATGTCGCCAGTGCTGCCAACATCATACAAGATTTCCTTCAAGCGTCGCGCCGCGCTGCCCGGACCGCGCTTGCCGTGCGGCAGCGTGGCGGTCAGGCGCAAGAGCCGGCGGCGGCTGGCCGGCACTTCCGGCCGATGGAAAATGCGCCGCGAGAGCTGGTCTACGCGCCGCCCCGTCTGCTCCAACCCGTCGGCCATGCGGTCGGCAATCGCATCCAACAATGCCAAGAGCGCGTTATTTACGCCGTCCACCAACCGCGGGTCGCGCCGCGCTCGCGCCGCGAAGATGATGACCGATTTGGGGTCGCTGAAATGCTCGATGACGAGATGCTGCGGCGAGACGATGATGGTGAGGTCGGAGAGTTCCGGCTCCTCCGTTTCCGCGCCCACCAAAATCGCTGTGGTCAGATAAAGCACGCCGTTCTCAACATAAAGCCGGCTGGAGGCCTCAATCTCCTCCATCTCCGCCCGCGTCAGCACGTCAAC
>CAZBSB010000071.1:0-10411 GCA_964494535.1 uncultured Rhodospirillales bacterium | reverse complement strand
CGTCGTGCCCGGTGTGCCGGTGGTGGTGCGGTTGAGGCCGATGGCCTCCGACCCCGTGACCGACCAGTCGGACACGATCTGGTTGCCAAGATTGATCCAGTTGCTGGTGTCCGCCGCAGGGGTCGTCACGGCGTTGCTGGTGCCGATGAGGATATTGTTGCTGCCGGTGTTTAGGACGGTTGAGCCGACACTATACCCCAGGCCGAGATTGTTGTTGCCGGAGGTGACGGAAGACAGCGCCCCGCGCCCGAGCGCGACATTGCCGGAACCAAGGTTTTGCGCCAGTAGGGCAAAGGCGCCGATGCCCGTGTTGTTTGCGCCGGTCGTGGTGGCAGCCAGAGCGTTATAGCCTAGCGCCGTGTTGCTGCCGCCGGTGCCGAGGGTGAGCGCCCGATAGCCCACCGCCGTATTATTGGTTGCCGTGGTTGCCGCAGCCAGCGCCTGGTCACCCAGTGCAACGCTGTAAGCCTCGGCGCTTGCCAGGGCCAGAGCGTCGCGCCCGATACCGATGGAGAGCGGCGCCAGCGTGGTGCTCATGGCGGTGTTGCCCAGGATCGGGTTGCCGGAACTGGTCAGTTGCAGCGCTTTAACCCCGTCAATCCCGATCGTACCGTTGACGTCAAGCTTCGTTGCCGGCGATTTGCCGATGCCGAGACCCGTGGTGTTAAGGCGCATCAGCTCCGTGCCGCTGCCGTTCTTGCCGCCCGAATAAAACACATGCGCGCCGAGCGTGTCGTAATTGAGTTGGCCAGACGTAATGCCAAAACCGTAATGTTGAGAGGCGCTCGCTTCCCACAAAGTGATCTTGGCCTGGTTGCCATTGGTCGGGCTGAGCGAAAGCAATGTATTCGGTGTGGCCGACCCAATGCCAACGTTGCCCGCGGCCGTTAGCACCAACCTGTCGCCAGTAGCGCCGCCGCTTGAGGTTGCTTGGAGCAGATTTGCTGTTTGGCCAGAGGCGGCGAGAATGGAAGCAGGAACCTGCGCCGCACTTTGCGCGGCGAAGCTGGCAGCGCCAGCCACGCCGAAATTGGCGTAGGAGGTGATATTACCCGCGCCGGCGAAGAAACGCAGGCTGCCGCCAGGCCCCACCAGATCGACATAATTGTTGGTTTGATCGGCATTGACGCTGAAAATGGCCGTGCCGGAGGTGGTGTTGAGCCTTAATGGCGTGCTGCTGGCGGAAGCCATCTGTACCGTCAGGCGGACGCCGGGATTGTTGGTGCCGATGCCGACATTACCATTGGCCGCCACGCGCAACGATTCTGCGCCATTATTCGCCACAGCAACCACGCCGGTGGCCGGGCTGAAGAGGCCGGTGCCGGCCTCGCTGTTGCGGCTAGGGTTGGCAGCCGCGGCGCTGGCGCCGAGATTGAGGGCGCCGCCCGCGCCGCCGCCCACGAAATTCGTCGCCGTCACCGTGCCATTGATAGTGACATTGCCGGTGGCGCGCTCGATACTGAAAGGCGTACCGAGTTGCTTGCCGTTGTCGTCAAAATTGCGGATGATGAAATCGCTGCCAGTATCCTTGCCGCCTTCGCTGACATCGTCGGCGCCCAGCTCCCATCTTTTGTCGGCACCGGTCGTGAAACGGAACAGCCGCTCGGTACCGTCGGCGCCTTCCAGCCGCAGGATGCTGTTGCTTTCGTCGCCGCCGGCGATATGCAGCCGGTCTTGCGGCGTGGTGGTCGCCAGCCCCAGAAAGCCGCGATAATCCATCAAGGCTTTGGTGCTGCCTTCCAGATTAAACGCAATCTGCCCATCGGTGCCGACGCCAGGCGTGCTGTCGCTCACCGTGATGCCGCTATTATTTTGCGTCAGGCTGTTGATGGCGACATTTTGCGCGGCTTCCACCAGGCCATATTGATTGACCGTGCCCCAATTGTAGGCGCCCGCCGTCACCCCGCTATTGGGCAGCCGCCCCCAGCTGAGCGTACCGGCGGTCAGATTGCCCGCATTGTCGGCGCCCAGATTGCCGCGCGCGGTGGCGGCATCGCCGGCGCCGGTGCCGCCGCGCAGAATAGGCACCGTGCCGGCCAGGATATTGCCGCCGTCTGCGAGATAAATTGCTGTATTAGCGGTGCCGGTGATGCCGATGTCCAAGGTCGCGCTGCCGCCGATCAGCCCCAATGCCGTCAAAGCTGAGTTAGGATTAGCAGCGGCGAACACCGCGTCGCCCGTGACGCCCGCGCCAATCGCCGCCCGCGCCACGGCGCCGGTGCCGGCCGTGAACACGGCTTCGCCAACGGTGCCGGCACCTAGCGCGCTGCGCGCGGCCGTCGCAGTCGCAGCCGTGAAGACATTGCCGCCCACCGTGCTGCCGCCCAGCGCCGTGCGTCCCGCCGCCGCATCTGTGGCCACGAACACCGCGTCGCCCACGCTGCTGGCGCCCAAGGCGGTGCGCGCCGCCGCCGCATCACCGGCGGTGAACAGGCTGTCGCCGATGCTGCTCGCGCCCAGCGCTGCGCGACCGGCGCCGGCATTGGCGGCAATGAACAGCGCGTCCCCCACCGTGGTGGAACCCAAAGCACCCCGCGCGCCGGCCGTGGTCGCGGCGGTGAACACCGCGTCGCCGGCGGTGCCGGAACCGAGATTGGTGCGGGCGTTAGCGGCGTCGCTGGCGCCGGTGCCGCCTTGCCCGATGGCCAGTGGCGTCGTCAGGGTCAAAGCACCAGCATTGAGTGGCCCAGCCAGCGTCAGAGAATTGGCGCTGATATCGCCTTGGTTGGTGACTTGCACGGCACTGCCGGTGATGCCGAACTGCACCTGCGCGCCGGTGGAGGTAGGCTGATATTGCCAGACATTGGCGCGATCCACCGCCTGCGCCACGCTCAACCGCTCAACCCGGTCGTCATTCTGCGCCACGACATCGCCGCAGCCGGTATTCAACACGCCGTCTGGCCCCGCCGAGATCAGCAGCAGCGCCGGATCAGTGCCCGGGCTGCTGGCATTTTCCCAGCGGCAGTAAATATAATAATGGTTCCACGGATCAAGCTGGCGCGTACCGGCCGCTGCCTGCATCACGCCTACCGCAGCGGGCGCGCCGGCAGCGCCGGCATTGGCATATCCGCTGGGCAGCCGGGCGCTGTCGGCATTGGCGAAAGGCAGCACCGCTGGCGGCTGAATATTCAGCCCGCCATTGATCATCGCCGAGGTGGCGGATAGCGTGCGCGCCGCCGCGAGTAGATCGTTCTTCGCAGCATTGTCACGGGTAATCTCGATATTCGTGCGGAGAATTTGCGAATACCCGCTATACAGCACCGCGCCACCCACACCCACCATGGTGAGGATGAAGAGAATCGCGCCAATAGCGAAGCCGCGCTCGCGCTCATGCCGGCGCAGCAAATCGGCGCGGCGCCGCAGAGCCTGCTGGCCTTGCCCCGCCAGCCCTTCGCCAGCAATTGTCCGGCCTCGCTGCATTCGCGCCGCTATCCTCATTGAAGCCAGGCTGCGGTGTCTTGCTCCGCGTTGGAGACAGCCCACGGCAGGCCGGAACCTAAGCCGGCTCCCGCCAGCCTAGATTGAGGGGAAGGCGTTAATTTTCAGTTCATCCGCCGAGCGTCAAAGCCAGTAGCGCCACGGCGCCCAAACCGATGCGATACCAGGCAAACGGCGTAAAACCATGGCGCGAAATGAAGGCCAGCAAAGGCTTCACCAGCAGCAGTGCCGTGACGAAAGCGACGCCAAATCCCACCGACAGGATCGTCCAATCATCCAGGCGCATCAGGCTATGGTTTTTGTAAATATCATAGACCGTGGCGCCCAGCATCGTCGGCATGGAGAGGAAAAAGGAAAACTCGGCCGCCGCCTTGCGCTCCACGCCCAGCAGCAGCGCGCCGACAATCGTGGCGCCGGAGCGCGAGACGCCCGGAATCATGGCCAGACATTGGAAGAAGCCGATGGCCAGCGCGGTGCGCGCCGGCAGGGCTTCGGCATCCGTCACTGTCACCTGTTTTGGCATTCGCTCAACCAACAGGATGACGATACCGCCGAGGATCAGCATGACTGCAATGAGTCGCGGGCTTTCGAATAAGACTTCTTTGATGAACCCGTGCAGCGCCACGCCGATCAACGCCGCCGGCAGAAAGCCCAGCAGCACTGACAGCACGAAACGCCGCGCGGCCGGACGGCTGGGCAGGTCAAGCGCCACGCGCCACAGCCGGCCAAAATATACCATAACCAGCGCCAGCACGGCGCCCAGCTGGATGGCAATCTCGAACACTTTGCCTTGCGAATGGAAATTCAGAAAATGCCCCAGCAGCAGCATATGGCCGGTGGAGGAGACCGGCAGGAATTCGGTCAGCCCTTCAACCAATCCCAGGAGCGCCGCCAGCGGCAGTTGCGCTTCATTCATGCCCACTTCTCCTGGAAATTATTTGCCCAGCTGGCATTGGCGATCAAGCGAACACGCAACCTCGGGCTGTGACCGGTGCGGCGCGTATGCTTTGCAAACAAACGCGACGCTCAAGAAACTGACGGCATCGGCCAGCTTCCGTTCGTGGCGTTTATTAACCGCACGCCAATCCTCGCAGAGGGTTTTAACGGCGACGCAGTCCTCAGTCTTTACACAGTTTTGATATTCCGGGTGATCACCAAAAACGACATCTTCAGCCGCCGACCCGGCCTGTGCCGGTTGGGTAAACAAGAGCGAAGCGGCGGCAAACAGGCAAACGGACGTCAGGCGGCGAAACATGGCATACTCACAAATGTTAGTATGCCATTGTAGCCGCAAGGCCAGCCAGCCGCAAGACGCGTTGCTTTCCAAGGATTCCAGGCATTCTAAGCCGCAGCTTGGTCGCCCATCATATCGCCGAGTTTGTCTATGAGATAGTCAATATCCTCGGCCTGCATTTCCTCGCATTGCGTCAGAATGCGCTCGATGACGCGGCAGCGATAGCGCTCAATATCCCGCTCACCGCCGTCCAACTCGGTTTCATGCACCACTTCGATGGCCACACGCACGGCGGAGAGCAGCCGCGGCGGCAGGCCGGATTTGTCATAGAGCGATTTCAACCCAAGCCGGCCGGCATCGTGAATGAGAATACGCGCATTGACCAACGGCACATTGGCCATGGTGGCCAAAGCGGCCTCGAAGAACGGCATGTCGCCGGTGCAGAGCGCCCGCAGCACCAAAGACGGTGTGAGCCGCTTGTTGCGATAGAGCTGTTGCACCAGTTTTTCCACATCTGCATCGCCGGACTGTGACACCAGGTTGATGGTGGCCTGCTCGCGGCTCTGCAGAATCATGTCTGCCGCCATAGCGGGTGACAGCTCGTGGTGCGTGACCAGATAATCCTTAAGTTTTTCTGAGACTTTCACCACCAGTTTCTCGGCCACCGTCACCGGCAGCTTGTCACGCTTCACCAGCGGTTCCTGCACGGCGGCGCTGTCGCCGAAGCGTTCCACCACTTTGTTCAGGCCAGCATCCGAGATTTGTGCGCCGCGGTTCCCAACCAAAGTGGCCACCACTTGCTCGCTGCCTTTGTCCACCAGCGCGTCCGCTAAGGCAGTGGAAACAGCGGGGCGCTTGGCAATCGCCGTCCATTTGGCCTCGGATGCCTTATCCTCTTTGATGAGGCCGAGCAGATCGTCGTCGGTCAGCACCAGGCAATCTTCCAGCACCGGCAGCGAGACCTGCTCCACATCCTTCGCCAGTTGCACGGCCACGTCTTTCGGCAGGCGCTGCGCCTTGCGCAGACTTTGGGACAAAGTGGCGCGCACCGAAACGGCGACGTCTTTGGCCAGTACGCGGATAATCTCCTGCGCCAGCCCTAGTTCGGTATCGGACAGCGCCGGATTATCCAAATCCGTGCCCAGCTTGGCCGCCACTTCGGCGCGCGCTTCCGGCGCCGGATTGGCCAGGAGACGGGCGACATCCGCTTGCGATAAATGCGTATTGCTCATGGCGGTATCCCGGCCAGCAAAAGGGAAAGCCGGTTTAATCCGGCCAGTAACCACACTATCACGGAAAAGCCTTGCCGATAAGTTAACAAATTATGAGTGTGGCAAAAGCTATGCTATGGCTCGGCTATGGTCTTGCAACCCTGCCGTCTTTCTGAACCGGAGTTTAACGCCCTAACTCGCCCCCTTCGGCAACAACCGGTTGTGGCGGCTGAAAAGGGCTACGGCTCGGCCTTCACCCTGTTTTTCGGCGCCGGACACAACGCCCTATCATTAACAGAGGGCGCTGCCCACTTCACAGAAGGTGCAGCGACTTTAGATGTTGAATGGGATTGGCGCTTGGAACTGAACACCACCATCCTGTGCGGCAGCAGCGATAGTCGCCCCGTGATTGCCGATGGCATCGCCGTCTTGATCGGACAAAACATCGCGGCTCTCAATGTGTGCGGAACGATACCGGAGCTGGAAGCGGTGTTTACGTCCGGCCACATCCTACGCACCATGGCAGCCGCGCATGGGCAACCGGCCTGGAGTATTCAACCCAGTGAAAATCTCTGGATCACTCCACAAGATGGCCAGGTTTGGTTGAGCACAGTCAGCTCAGCAAACCAGCTGACGGCAGCTGAAAGGCAAGCTATTCAAAGCGCGGATGCAGCAGCCAGACGTTGGCAGAAACCTGCCACTAAATCAGCCAAGGCGTGTTGTGATTGTCGGCATTTTATTCGCTTAGATGGCGATTTTGCATTGCTCGATTATGGCGTTTGCAGCGCGCCTTCCAGTGATCATGATGGCCATGTCACCTATTGTTATGACGGTTGTTCTCATTTCGAGATGGGAGAGGAAGTTTGACCAGGCCGTTTAGCCACCAACCCGGTCAACGCTTCAAACAAGCAGCGATATAATCCTTGGCGAAAAACGGTTTGATTTTTTTGTCTTGGGCTTCCTTGAGGCATTGCTGTGTCTTGACAGCAATGGCCTTCTCTCGTTGGTCGCTGGCCGTCGGCTTGGCGGGGTGCGCCTTCTAGCAGTCGCGGTAACTGGCGTAATCATGCGCCCTGTCACGGCAGGCATGGCGGGCGACGGCGCTGCTTTCGGCGCTCGGCGCCGCTTGTGCCACGAAGCACAGCAAGGACAGGAACAGAAAAGATCGCGTCATGGTCGTCGCCTTTTGTTGTTATTGCGTCCGTTTCCACTAGGTAAGCTACTAATCGATTTTACACCCGCATCGGCATAATCACATAAAGCGCGCTGGCATCCGCCACGTCTTGCACGATCACCGGCGCCGCGGCATCCGCCAGCGTCAGCCGCAGCCCGTCGCCTTTGATTTGTTGCGTGATGTCCAAGAGATAACGGGCGTTGAAGCCGACATCCAGCAGCGCGCCTTCATATTTCGCTTCCAGCTCTTCGGTGGCGCTGCCTGCTTCCGGGCTGCTGGCGCTGACGGTGAGGTGGCCGGGTGCCAAAGCCAACTTCACAGCGCGCGTTTTTTCGCTGGCGATGGTGGCGATGCGATCCACCGCGGCGGCGAAAGCGCGCACCTCAATCTCCATGGTCTTGTCGTTGCCGCTCGGAATGACCTTTTCGTAATCCGGGAAGGTGCCGTCAATCAGCTTGGAAGTCAGCACCACCTGGCCGAAGGCGAAGCGAATCTTGGTCTCGGAGAGGCTAATTTCCACCATGCCGGTTTCTTCGTCCAGCAATTTACGGATTTCCTGCACCGTCTTGCGCGGGATGATGATGCCCGGCATCCCTTTGGCGCCCTGCGGCGCCGGCATCTCCAGGCGCGCCAGCCGGTGACCGTCGGTCGCCACGGCGCGCAGCACGTCTATATTGTTGGCGCGCACGGTGTGCAGATAAATGCCGTTCAGGTAATAGCGCGTCTCTTCGGTCGATATGGCGAAGCGGGTGCGATCTATGATCGTGCAAAGGTCAGGCGCGCTCAGGCTGAATTTATGCGGTAGCGCCCCTTCCGACATTTGCGGAAAATCTTCGACCGGCAGACAGCCGAGCTTGAAATGCGACCGGCCGGCGGACAAGGTCATCTGGTTGGTGTTCGCCGCCGTCAGCTCCACCTGCGCGCCTTCCGGCAATTTGCGCACGATGTCATACAAGGTGTGCGCCGGCGCCGTGACTGTGCCGGCGCGCCCCACTTCGGCCGTGGCGCTTTCCACGAATTCCAAATCCATATCGGTCGCCGCGAAGCTGACCGCCTGTTGCGCCACCCGCACCAGCACATTGGCCAGGATGGGAATGGTGTTGCGCCGCTCCACCACGCTTTGGGCATGGCCAAGGCTTTTGAGCAAGGCGGCGCGTTCAATGGTGAATTTCATGACAAAGCTCAGCAGCAGGGGCGCAAAGGGATTGTGATGCGATTTTGACGGGTTAATCCTTGTAAGGCAATGACTTTCTGCGCGCCAAGGCACCTGCCATGAAGGCTTAACGGCGCGCTGTTATTTGTGCGTACTTTTGGCTAGATTGATGCCAAGGCGCCATGAAAATTCATGGCGCACCACCGCCAGGACGGCCAACCAGACAAACGAGCGCATGACAATGCAAAGGCAGCTGACCCTCCAGCATGGCGATGGTGTTCTGCGCCTGAAATTCGGCTGGAACGCCGCGCTCAGAGAAACGCTTTATCCGCTGCATCAAGCCATGTTCAAATTACAGAAGAAACATCGTTCCGCCGATCCGGAGCCGCAGCCCTTCGATTTTACCCGTGCGAAAAAAGAACGCCCGACCGAACTGAACCTGCAGACGGAAGCGCGGTTGCGGGAATTTCTCGCCGCCGGCTTCGCACCAGGTGTGATGCGCGAATTATCCGCCGCGACCCGGCCGCCAACCGTCTGGGTCGCCGGCGCCAAGTTGAACCGCGCCAAAACCGCCATCGCTACGCTGGCGGTCGAGGTCGCTTACCGGCCAGCTGATGCCGACAAAGACCGCAGCATGGCGCTGCTGCTGCAACCGCGCCGCTGATACCTTGGCTTACAGCGCAATACCTTCCAGCTTGAGCAGCGCCGCTTTTCGGGTAACGCCGCCGCCGGAATAGCCGGTCAGCGCGCCATTTTTGCCGATCACGCGGTGGCACGGCACGATGAGCGGCAGCGGGTTGCGCGCATTCGCCATCGCCACGGCGCGCACGGCGGCGGGTGCGCCCATCTTGCGCGCCAGATCGCTATAGGACACCGTCTTGCCATAGGGCACCTTGACCAAGGCCTGCCACACCCGCGTCTGGAAATCTGTGCCGGCCAGATCGAACGGCACGGTGAAAGCGCGCAATTTGCCGGTAAAATAGGCCGCGAGTTCTTGCCGCGCCAGCTTGAACACCGGCAGGGTTTCCTTGTCTTGCCAATCTGCGTGTTTGCCTTTGGCATAACGGCTGCCCGGCAGTTCCAAGCCGGTCAGCGCCGTGCCGTCGCTATACAACGTAATCTTGCCCCAGGGCGATGGCGCCGTGCCACGAAAATTTGCTTCAGCCATGCGCGCGCTCCCTGGAGGTTTCACCAGCCAAGTTATAGCGGTAAAACACGCTGTCAACCGCCATGACCGGAAAGGCCGGCGGTAGCGCCGTGCGCGGCGTGGCGATGAAGCCGTGTTTTATGTAAAACCGGTGTGCTGCCAAGAATTGCGCCGTGGTGCCGAGATAGATGTCACGCACGTTTTGGTCTTTTGCCCAGCGCAGAAGAGTGGCCAACAACTGCGCGGCAACACCAAACTCTTTGCCCCGTCGGTCGGCACGGACGAACATTTTTCGCAAGGCGGCCTGGCTATCGCCGATATCCAACAGCGCGATGGTGCCGATGACGGTGTCATGCTCCAGCGCCACCCAGAAATTGCCGCAACCATGCCGGTAGAAACTTTCAATCGTCTGCAAATCGGGCTGGTCGGCCGCCGTGATGGGAATGGCGAACTCGGTTTGCTGGATGGGGAGAATAACGGCCAGAACACCAGCCTGGTGACGGGGCGCAAACGGCGCCACCGTCACCAAGGCAGTGCTGGCAGGATGCGCGCTCAGTTCGGCTGGCCTTGCAACATGCGGCGCAGCAACTCGACATCGTCGCGCAAGCCCTGGTCTTGCCCCACCAACTCCTCGACCTTACGCACGGCATGGATGACGGTGGTGTGGTCGCGGCCGCCGAACTTACGGCCGATTTCCGGCAGGCTGCGCGGCGTGAGCTGCTTGGCCAGATACATCGCCACCTGGCGAGGCCGCGCGACGATACGGGCGCGGCGCGCCGAATGCATATCCGTCAGACGGATATTGTAATGCTCGGCCACGCGCTTCTGAATCTCGTCAATGGTGATGCGGCGATCGCTGGCGCGCAGAATATCGGCCAGCACTTCCTGCGTCATTTCCGGCGTGATGGCGCGTCCCACCAGCTGGGCATGGGCGACAATGCGGTTCAAAGCGCCTTCCAACTCGCGCACATTGTTGCTGATTTTATAGGCCAGCAATTCCAGCACCGGCTGCGGCACGGCGCAACCCGCCAGCCGCGCTTTGCTCTGCAGGATA
>CAZBSB010000070.1:0-10538 GCA_964494535.1 uncultured Rhodospirillales bacterium | reverse complement strand
CATTATGCCGTCATGGGTTTCGATAACTTCTTCCTGGCGCTGAAGCAAGCCGCGTTGCACCAGACGATTCGCTTCGCTGGCCGTGAAGCCTTTGGCGGCTAAATCAGGCGCACAGAGCCGCAGTGCCGGATCGTTAAACAACGCCAGGAGTGCCGCGGCCTTGCTGCCAGCGCGGGGTGGGGAGTGATTTATCAACGCGCTTTGCCACACATGGGTTGGGGCGGGCGGTGGCGGCAAACTGGTTCCGGCCAAGGCCATTTTCAGCATCAGCCCCACCGGCGTCATGGTATAGCGCGCCGACCATAGCAGAAATTCCAGAAAATCGGGCGGCAAGGCGGTCAGGGGGCAGGCCTGGGCAATCTGTTTGCGCCGTTCCGGTGGCAGCAAACCTGCCGATTCGCGCCAGACCAGGCCGGTCAGTGTGCGCTGTCCGAACGGCACGACTACGAGTTGCCCGGGACTCAGCCGCTCCGGCGCGTCATATTCATAAGAATCGGCCAACGGCAGCGGCAGAATGACATCATAAATGGCCTTGGTCGCGCTCATGGCTTAAGCTATGTAGATAGCCTGTCTTTTGCCAAGGAGATTATCTGTGAAATTTTTTGTGGATACCGCCGACCTCGCCGAAATCAAGGATTTGGCCGGCAGCGGTTTGCTGGACGGTGTGACCACCAACCCGTCGCTGGTGGCCAAGGCCGGGCGCAATTTCGTCGAACTCATCAAGGAAATCTGCGCCGTGGTCAGCGGCCCGGTCAGCGCCGAAGTGGCGGCCACCGACTACGAAACGATGCTCAAGGAAGGTGAATATCTGGCCAAACTGGCCAAAAACATCGCCGTCAAAGTGCCACTGACGCCCGCCGGCCTCAAAGTGTGTAAGCACCTCAGCGGCCGCGGCACGATGGTGAATGTCACTTTGTGTTTTTCCGCGGCACAGGCGCTGCTGGCTGCCAAGGCCGGCGCGACCTTTATTTCGCCGTTCGTCGGCCGGCTGGATGATGTAGGGCAGGAAGGTTTGGCGCTGATTGAAGAAATCTGCGCCATCTATCAGGCGCAGAATTTCAAGACGGAAGTGCTGGTCGCTTCCGTTCGCAACCCCATCCATGTCACGGAAGCCGCCAAAATGGGCGCGCATGTGGCCACCATGCCGCCGTCGGTGATTCGCCAGTTGTTCAACCATCCGTTGACCGATAAAGGCCTGGCACAATTCGTGGCCGATTGGGCGAAGACCGGCCAGACGATTTTGCCTAGCGCCGGTTGACATGCCGTTGCCCACGCATCTGCCCCTGAAAGCCGATGCGCGGCAGGCGATGGAGGATTGGCTGGGCTGGCTGAGCGCAGAGCGGCGCGCCGCCAAAAACTCCGTCCTCGCTTATGAGCGTGATGCCACCCGTTTCGTGGGTTTTGCGCATCAACATCTGGGGGGGCAAATCGGCTGCAAGCAGTTGGCGCAATTTGCGTTGCGCGATTTTCGCGCCTGGTTGGCGCAATTAGCAGCAGACGGGCTGACGGCGGCCTCCCGCGCTCGCGCCGTAGCGGCTATGCGCGGCTTCTATCGCTGGGCGGATCAGCAGGGTATTTTCCACAATGAGGCAGTCGGACAACTACGGTTGCCCAAATTGCCGCGGCGCTTGCCGCGCCCGTTGTCCGAAAACGACATTGAGTCTTTGACAACGGTGGCCGATGCCCAGCCGATGGAACCCTGGCTGGCGGCGCGTGACCGAGCGTTGTTTACGCTGTTATATGGTGCAGGATTACGGCTGGGCGAGGCGCTGGCGCTCAATCATGGCGACTTATCACAAGCTGATCGCATTACCGTACGCGGCAAGGGTAACAAACAACGCATCGTGCCGTTGCTGCCTGCCGTGCAGGCTGCGTTGGACGCCTATCTCTCCAATACACCGCAAACCGGCAATAACGTGCCCGTTTTTATCGGTGCCCGTGGCAAACGCCTCAACCCCGGCGTGGCGGAACGGCAAATGCGCCAGCTGCGCAACCTGGCCGGGCTGCCGGAAACCGCCACGCCCCATGCGCTACGCCACAGTTTTGCAACGCATCTGCTAAACGATGGTGCCGATTTGCGGACATTACAGGAGTTGCTTGGGCACGCATCCTTGTCCTCGACCCAGCTTTACACGCAGCTATCACCGACACAGTTGACCAAAATTTATAGCAAAGCCCACCCCAGAGCGCATAAAATCTGAAACTGTTTGCTATCTTGCCCAGAAGTAATGGTTCTTTTAGTATCCACTGAATCGATGATTAAGGTATCAGAATGAGCCGTAGCGGTCTTTCAGCATATGCACTGGTTCTGCTTCTTGGCATCTGTTTTCCGTCTTGGAGCGCTGTTCAGGACGAACTGATGGGGCAGACAAAAATCGAGCCCCCGGGGATCATGACCAAATTCAAGGCCATGATCGGCAACGCGGATGCCCAAACCGAATTGGGCATGGCTTATGCCACCGGCAACGGCGTGGATAAAAATATGGTCGAAGCCCGGCAGTGGTGGGAGAAAGCGGCGGCCAGTGGCAACACGTCGGCTCAATATGCGCTTGGATTGCTTTACACAAAAACCGGTTATGACGGCGTGAATCAGGACTACAAGACTGCGGCCAGCTGGTTTGAAAAGGCGGCGAAAAACGGCGATGCTTGGGCGCAATACAGCATTGGCTTTCTCTACGAAAACGGACACGGCTTCGAAAAAAACGATAAGCTAGCCGGGCAATGGTACTTGCAATCTGCGGAGCTAGGTAATGAATATGCGCAGCTGAATGTTGGGTTGAAATTTTATTACGGCCAGGGCACCGAGCAAAATCATCCCGACGCCGCCAAATGGTTTCGCAAGGCTGCGCAGCAGGGTAATGCGGTGGCCGCTTATTTCTTTGGCCTGATGTTTGAATCTGGCCAAGGTGTACAAGCCGATATGGATCTGGCCGCTGCTTATCTACGGCGCGCCGCGGACAGTGATATAGCCGCCGCTCAAACCAAACTCGGTGATTTTTATTATGATGGGAAGGCTGGGCTGCAACAAAACTATACTGAAGCCTTGCGATGGTATGGTAAAGCGGCTGAACTTGGCGATAGTACGGCAGCCATCTTGATCGCACGCATGTATGACGGCGGCATAGGCACCGAAAAAGACCCAGTAAAGGCCACGCATTGGTCGCGTGCCGCGATGAAAAACGCAACAAAGATTTTCAAGTATAAGTATGAGTTGGAAACTTTTGAACATTTTCTAACACGCAAGAAAATCGAAGATGCGGCTGTTAAAGCTGCCAAGGCAGCCAAGGACGAAGAAGAATCGAAGAAAAATAAGTGACCGTTCAATGATCGCGCTTATAGGGCTTCTTGCTCCCGATCACGCGGCTCAGCCAGTTCGGTTTTTTTAGCTGTGTTGCTGTCAACGTAATGCGGAAATGCGAGTAGCGTATGTGCAAGATTCTGCTGACGGCTGCCAGCCAGCCTAGCATGACGGCGGGAACGGCCAGCCATAAATAAAGGTAAGCCGTTTGTTCGGCATTCATGCGGTAATTATCATTCAGAAAAAAGCGCCAGATCGTCTCTGTGGCGATATAAACTATAAGCGCCGTGACGAGGAGTGCCAAAAAACTAAACAGCACACCCCGCCAGGCTGCCGCCCATAAAATTTCACGTTTGCGCGCCAGGCTCAGGCGCAACTGGTCTTGATCGTCTTCCATCTGCCCTTTGTGCCATAGAACGGTTAAGAATCGCATAGGCTAACCTTTTGAAGCATAACCTTATGGTTTTCCTGCAGAGTAAAAGGAAGCATAATGTTACGCCGCTGCCCAAAAGCCTGTCAGGATAATGACCATATGCCTCTTCCAACCAGCGAACCAAAAGTCTTTGGTGCTTTCTTCAAGCACGAGCCAAGTCGCATGATTTGTCAGCTTTACCGCTGGGTATGGCTGGGTCTTTATCTTGTTTTATTCGCGCTAAAAGACAGCCTGCCGGAAAAATTCAGTCGCGACGCTACCTTGCTGGCCGAGATGATTGAAAGCGGCACCAGTGACGAAGGCTCATATGGCGCGATGGCCATGATCTACTCCATGGTGCCGGGGCCTCTGTTGCCTTTCCTGCCGGTCTGCGTCGCTTTGCCGACGCTCTGGATCATTCTGGGCTATGTGCGCAGCTACCCGGTCATGCTGTTGCTGCCGATATTATTCCCGCCCTTTCTCATCATGAATTTCATGAATCCGACCAAAGAAACTTTGGTCGCAATTCTGGCTTTGTTCGTCTATCGCATCGCCAAGTCGCGCCTCTCGGTCTTATCAGCCGTCGCGCTAATCTGCGTTACCTATGTCGTTTACGCGAAGTTTGTTCGCATCTACTATTTTCTCATCGCGGCTTTCTTCGCCGGCATCTGGCTGACGCGTGTCCTGCCGGCTGCCGTGACCATCGGCGGTGCGGCCATAGTCTTGTTACTGATGGCATTCCTGCCCAGCGAAGTCTACGAAACGTTGCAAGGCCCACGCGACGAGGCGGCACGATTCATGGAATTTAGTGGCCATGTCGTCCGTACCTTCTTCTACAACCTTATGCCGCCGAAAGACGTCATCGCCTTTCTCGTCAATACAGCTTGGGGCGTGCTGGTCATGCTGTTTCCCTTCGTCATCGCGCAGTCCTTCAACGAGGCGCTGATGATGATCAATGTCTATTTTTTCCTGGGCATGGCGCGAGCGACAATTAAATATAAAACCGGCGTTGGTCAGTTGCCGGCTTATTTGTTCTTCGGCCACATTCTAACCCAAGCGCAATTCGAGCCCGACCTGGGCAGCTATGTGCGGCATTTTTCGGTGATGTTTGTGATTTTGGCGCCGGGGATGCAATATATGTTCCGCCTCAAGCCGGCGGATGAAATCGCCCAGGAAGACGAGAAGCTACCTCAGGAAACGGATGACTCAACATCCTTGACGACCGCCAGATAGCCTTGAATCATCCGTTCATAGGAGAAGGTGCGATCGAGAAAGTCTTGGATGTCTTCCTGGCTTGATGGCGAGGCTTTGCCGGTCGTCAAGACGCGCTTGATGGCTTCGGCTAGCGCCGCGACGTCTTCGACCGGCACGATGGTGCCGTATTTGCCGTCCATTAAAATTTCCCGCGGCCCTGAAGGGCAATCTGTGCTGATGACCTGTGTACCGGAAATCAACGCCTCGATGAGGACATTGGCCAGGCCTTCAGATTTCGACGACAACACATAAACATCGGCCTTGTTGACCCAGGCGAGCGGATTAGCCTGGAATCCCGGCATATACACATCATCCTTGAGGCCAAGCGACGCCACAAGTTCCGTCAAAGCCGGACGCAAATGGCCTTCTCCTAAGATAATTAAGGCCGCGTCATGTTCGCGGCGCACTTCAGCAAAGGCGCGAAGCAATAAGGGAAAGTTTTTTTGCTCGGAAAAGCGGCCAACCGAAATGACTACTGGTTTGGTTTTGTTTTTCAAGATGGGATAGTCAACCGGTTCGCGGCTGGCGGCGCGCAGCTTGTCCAGTTCAAAGCCGTTATAAACCGTGACGCAACGCGATGCGTAGCTCTGACCGAGCAAGGGAACAAGCGAATCGCGACAGCCGTTGGAGACGGAGATATTGCGCGGCGCCAGGCGGTAGAAGATGGCGATAAGGTAGCGCAGCAGCGTGCGCCGAAATTGATGATCAATCTTGGCGTAAGAATCCAGGTCAACATGCAGCACCGGGATGATCTTGCGGTAACCGGTAATCATTCCGGCTACGATGGTCAGCAGCGAGGGCTTTTCCAGATGCGTGATGATGGCGCGCGGCGGTGTAGTCCGTAAATAGGCTATTAAATGTCGCAGGAGGGTGAGCGGGGAGGTGCCGCCCAAATCAACCACACGCACACCGGGCGCCAACATGGTCTTATAAGCGCCTTCATCCCGCTCCACCAGAATATCCACCTCGTGGCCATCGGCCAGGAAGCCGTTGGCTTGCATTACGGCGATTTTTTCGGCGCCGCCGCCGCCAAAACTGTTCACGAACAGGGCGATGGGTTTGCGTACGTTGCTCATGGGTTCTAGCATGGAAAGACCTTGTAATTTAGAGCTTTTTCTTGACCCTCAGCCGCAGTTTGCAGCGTGGTTATTAAATTCTTGATAAACTCGCGTGTAATATCAAATGATCAATTAAATTTCACACGTTGTGCCATGAGCGATAGAAATCCTAAAAAGACCTTGACTGCTCAGGAGCGCGCTGCAGCGGAAAAAAAGGAAGAGACGCGCAACAAACTCATTTTGGCAGCAGTATTACTGCTCTGCCTGGGCGGTTTGGCCGTGGTTCTTATGTCCTCAACGCCCGAAAAACAGCTCAACTGCGACGGCAGCGGCGCTTCGCTCATCTCATTCGGTTCCTGCCGCTAGGCCGCGAGTTTGGCGCGCAGCGCGTCCAGCGCTTTAATGATTTCGTCATTGTTGGCGGGAACCTTGCCTTGCGGTGTCAGCTTGTCAATCACCTGCGGCAGCAAGGCGGCCAATCCGGCGGCGGCGTCATTCTGCGCCACGCCGGATTCTTGCGTCATTTTTTTCACTTCGGCACCCATGGCCTGCTGCATCTGATCGGCCGAAACCGGCTTGTTCGGATTGGTGCTGACCCATGACTGCACCTGCTCGCCAATCCCGGATTGCTCCAACTGTTGCACCAGGGCGCTCAAGCCGCCCGGATAATACTGCACCATTTTCAGCACGATGTTGAAAACGCCTTTGTTCAAGCCAGGAGTCTGCTGGAACACGCCCGTCAAGAATTGCTGGGTCAAATTCATTAAATCCATGGCGGCGCTCCGGTTGCTAGCGAAGATGATGGCTTCGCATAGCACCTTGAGCAAGTTTTGCCAATCCCGGCCTTGAAATATTAACTTTTGCCACTGCCGGCGGCGCTGTGCGCCATGACGCGCAGAGCATCGGCCAGTTCCGCCCTTTTGCGCTCCACTGCGGCTTCGCCTTCACGGATGGCTTCTGCCGCGCGGTCGAACTCCAGCAGGCCGATATGCCCGAGGCGCGGGGCGATATGCACGTCCGGCGGATCGCCAGCCAAACGGGAACGACTGATGCGGTCTTGCATGATATTGAGGGACGCGGTCATGACGCCGAAGACGCTGGGACCTTCCGCTTCCCGACGAAAAACGCGGCGTGTCAGATTATCCATCAGCCCCACGCGGTTTTCCAATTCTTTAGTGTTCTCGATGAGATTGATAAGGTCAAAGCCGGCGGCCGCCGGAATATCGCTGCCCGGGCGATGCACCTTGCCGATGATGTCAGCGTTGATGTTGACGGCGATGACCATATCGGCGCCCAGGGCGCGGCAAGTGCTGACCGGCACGGGGTTGACCAGCGCGCCGTCCAACAGCCAGCGCCCTTCCAGCCGCACCGGCGGAAAAATGCCCGGCAACGAAAAGGAGGCGCGCATCGCTTCGGCCAGCGGCCCGCCCTGCAGCCAGATTTCGTGGCCAGTGAGCAGATCGGTCGCCACGGCGGCATAGCGCGCCGGCAGATTGCGGATTTCAATCTCGCCGATATGTGTTTTGATTTCTTCCAGCAGCTTGCGACCGCCGATGAGGCCGCCGCTCCGCATTTTCAAATCTAGCAGACTGACAATCCGCATCTTGTTGAGCGAGATCGCCCAGGCTTCGAGCGTATCCAGCCGTCCGGCTAGAAAACTGCCGCCGACGAGCGCGCCGATGGAGCAGCCGGTAACAATATCGAAGTGAAAACCCAGGCGGGTGAGGGCGCGAATAACCCCGATATGCGCCCATCCCCGCGCCATACCACTGCCCAGCACCAGCCCGATGCGGCGGCGCGGCTGGCTTTGCGGGGGCATCGGCATCGTGTCGTCAGCCATAGCGCCTGTTCCTGACCATCCGAAAAAAAGCTGTGTTAATCCGCAGCCTGCTCTATGATATGGGGCGGATGCTAAAGATTTGCTTATCAAGCAAATTTTTGCAACTGCACACGTTCTAATTGGATTTTCTTGCTGGATGTCCCACCCTGTTCAGTCCTCCTATGTGTTGGTCAAGCGCCTGTTGCGGGACTATCTGCGGCCGCATCTGGGCGCTTTCACCGTGGCCGTGGCCTTCATGACCCTGGGCGCCGCCATGACCGGCGCGCAAGCCAAATTGATGGAACCGATCATTGACCAGGTTTTCCAGGCGCGTGACCAGCAGAAGCTGTATTTGATCGCCGGCGCGGTGTTCATGGTGTTTCTGCTGCGCGGCGTGGCGACTTATGGTCATTCACTGCTGATGAACCAAATCGGCCAGCGCATTGTCACCAATGTCCAGCAACAATTGTATCGGCACATGCTAAGCCTGGATTTGTCGTTCTTTCATGCCAACGCCGCCGGCACGCTCATCACGCGCTTTACGAATGATGTCGCGGTCATGCGCACCGCCGTGGGCGAGTGCCTGACCAGCTCGTTTCGCGGCACGTTGACGTTGCTGATGTTAGTTGGCGTGATGTTTTATCAGGATTGGAAGCTGGCGCTGGGAGCATCATTGGTCTTTCCGCCCACGGCTTGGTTTGTGGCGCGGCTGGGGCGCAAGATGCGCCGCGTCGCCAGCACCACGCAAGCCGAGCTGGGGCAATTTTCCGCCTTCCTCAATCAAACCTTCCAAGGTATGCGCCATGTGAAAGCCTATGGCATGGAAGCGCATGAGGCGGAGCGCACGCACGGCATCACGGAAAATATTTACCGTCTGGCGGTGAAGGGTTTTCGCATCGCGGCGCTATCCCAGCCGGTCACGGAAGCCTTGAGCGGTCTGGCCATCGTGGCCGTCATCCTCTATGGCGGGATGCAGGTGATTAGCGGCCAGAATACGCCAGGCGCCTTGTTTTCCTTTATTACCGCGTTTCTGCTGGCCTATGAGCCGATGAAGCGTCTGGCCAAAATGAACGCGCAATTGCAGACCGGTTTGGCGGCGGCGGAGCGCGTTTTTGCCGTGCTGGATATGCGAGCGACCATTCAGGACGATCCCACGGCGCAAGATTTGTCGGTGCGCGATTGCAGCTTGGCCTTCAACCAGGTGAGTTTTGCCTATCCTGACGGCACTGAAGCACTACGACAGGTGAGCATCGCCGTGCCGCATGGCAAGACGGTGGCCATCGTCGGTGCGTCGGGTTCAGGCAAATCCACCATCGTCAATCTGCTGCCGCGCTTTTATGACGTGCAGTCCGGCGCCATCACCATCGGCGGTGTTGATATTCGTCTGGTGCGGCTGCGGAGCCTGCGGGCGCAGATCGCGCTCGTCAGCCAGGAAACCGCGCTGTTTGACGACACGATTCGCGCCAACATCGCCTATGGCAAGACGGGCGCCACGGAATCGGAAATCGTTGCGGCGGCCGAAGCGGCATTTGCCGACAGCTTCATCCGGCAATTACCGCAAGGCTATGACACGGCAGTGGGGGAAAACGGCTTGAAACTCTCCGGCGGCCAGCGCCAGCGCATCGCCATCGCTCGCGCCATGCTGCGCAATGCGCCGATACTGTTGCTCGACGAAGCAACTTCCGCACTGGACAATGAAGCGGAGCGGGCGGTGCAGGAGGCTTTGCGCCGATTGCAACAGGGGCGTACCACCATCGTGGTGGCGCATCGGCTCAGCACCATCGTGGATGCGGACAGCATCGTGGTCTTGCAGCAGGGCAGGGTGGTTGAGCAAGGCACCCACGCCGAATTGCTGCAACGCAACGGTGCCTATGCCCGCCTTTATGGCCAGTTGGACAATGTTGCACCGCTCCCTAAACCGGAGAACACGCCAGCCATGCCGCCCGAAAGGGTCAGCAATGGCTAAACCGTTCAGCCGGCGTTAACGTCCGCGCAATTATAATTAAGCCATGCGGGTTGCGAAGGGACTGTCACACGAAGAACTGGTTGCGTTGTATCTACAGCGCCGCCGCACCCGCAAGGTTAGCCGCTTTCTGCTGACCCTCGTGGTCGCCTATGGCTTCTTCTGCCTGGCGATGATGATCAGCCAGCGCTTCCTGATGTATTTCCCCTATCAGGGTGTCTTTGACCCCGTCATTTGGGGCTTGGGCGATTTCAAGCCGCTACGTTTGACGACACAGGACGGTCTGACCATCACCAGCTGGCATTATCCGGCGCGTGACGCGGATAAGCCTACGGTCGTCTTCACGCAAGGCAATGCCGGCCATGCCGGCCACCGCAATTACAAAGTTCTGCCCTGGGTCAGCGCCGGTTACGGCGTGGTCATGGTCGGCTATCGCGGCTTTTGCCTGAACCCGGGCACGCCAACCGAGCAGGGGCTGTATCGCGATGCCCGCGCCGTCATGGATGCCATGAAGAGCGACGGCATTACCGGCAGCCGGCTTGTCCTCTATGGCGAATCTCTCGGCACCGGCGTGGCGGTGCAGATGGCCACGGAATATCCGGCGGCAGCACTTATCTTGGAGTCGCCTTATACCTCCACCAC
Source organism: uncultured Rhodospirillales bacterium (assembly GCA_964494535.1). Taxonomy (GTDB): domain Bacteria; phylum Pseudomonadota; class Alphaproteobacteria; order UBA9219; family RFNS01; genus JAGOHT01. The sequence continues at coordinate 92 of CAZBSB010000070.1, read as the reverse complement.
GGATGTCGGCGCCTCGCGCTATCCCTTCCTGCCGGTGCGTTATTTGATGTGGGATAAGTACGAGCCCGTCAAGAAAATCGGCGGCCTGCACC
>CAZBSB010000069.1:2519-10540 GCA_964494535.1 uncultured Rhodospirillales bacterium | reverse complement strand
GGAGGTTCGAATCCTCTCGGGCGCACCAGATTGCTATAACTTCTGCGCGTCTTCAAGCCTGCGATACAATTTCATGATTATCTCTTTCGTCATTTCTCAAGCTGACTTCCCGGCAGCCTAGATGCGTAATTGTCAAATCAGCTGTTTCCGCGTAGCCTTTATCGGCAATTTGCCCTTCCTAAGCTGAGGCCATGATGCACAAATTCCTCAAAGAAAATATCGTGCTGGCGCTAGGCATTAGTCTGCCCTTGCTGCTGGTGGCGTTGTTCGTGCTGGCCGGCACGCTGCCGGCACTGTTCGTGGATGACCCGAAGCATGATTTTCTGTTCTCTGACAATAATTACGGCCAGCTGCGGCTTGAGGTGGTCAATGAAAGGCTGCATCTGCGGCTGACGCCCAACCAATATGCGGCGCCAGGCGATCCCCCGGTGCTTTACCGGTATAGCGCGGCGACCGGCAAGACGCAGAAGCTGAGCTACAAGCTGCCAGACATGCCCAAGCTGCCGGTGCAGGGCATCAACAATGTAAATGTCAACACTAACATCAATATTCCGGTGGATCCCACCAAGCCGCCGACTGCCGAACAGGCGCGCAACGCCGCCAAAGTAGTGGCCGAGATTCAACAAAACAACCCGGCCTTGCAGGAAACTTTGTTCCCCCTACCTGAATTCGCTGATTTGCGATTGGACAGCAGTAATGAAGCACCAGATGGCTATCACTTCGCCTATGGTAATTCCGGCTATTATGGCGGCGGCTTCATCTGGGGTTTTGGCGGCTCCTATCATCATGGCAAAGCTGCGTTGGTGAAGGACGGCAAGAAGGTGCCAGTGGGCTTCAGCAGCTCCGGCACGGATTATTACCGTTCACCCAACTTCATCGGCTGGGTCATCACGCCATGACCGCGCGGGAACAGGCATTGGCGCAGATCGTCGCCTTGGCGCAGACGCACCAGTTGACCGCCGAGCAAATCCAGACCGCGCTGGGCAAGCCGCAGATTGAAGCCAGCAAGAAAGACGGCTCCACCCTCACCCGCGTCTTCACCTATCTTGGCGGCATTTTCATTCTCGCCGGTCTCAGCGCTTTTGTGGCCATGAACTGGGATTATCTAAATTCGGCGGCGCGCATCATTATCACGCTCGGCCCTGGCCTGGCCTGCCTGATCGTCGCGGCCGTGGCCGTGACGCAAGATCGCGCGGCGCGCATTTTCAACGTGCTGGTCGTGTTGTCGGCGCTGCTGCAGCCCACCGGCCTGTTCGTGGCGGTCTATGAATTCTCGACCGGCGGCGGCGACCCGCGCGTGGCGGCGGCGATTATCTTTGGCGTGCTGGCCGCGCAATACGGGCTAGTGTTCAAGCAATTCCGCCGCACCGTGCCGCTGTTTTTCGCCATCTATTTCGGCTTCAGCAGTTTTGTGGCGCTGTGTTCGTGGTTGGGCATCCATTATGATTTGTTGATGTTCATCTGCGGCGCAAGCCTGGTGGCTAAGAGTTACGGGTTGCAGAGAACGCCCAATAAAGAGATTTGAGGTATAGTCTATTTCGTCGGCAGCATTTTGTTGCTCTGGCTGGGTTTTGACCTGCTGCAAGGCACGATGCTGGAGGTGCTATATCTCGGCATCGCTTCTTTCATGCTCTATGTCAGCACCATCGTGAACAGCCGCGCCATTCTCATCACCGCCAGCCTCGCTTTGCTGTCCTATATCAGCTACTTCACGCAAAAGAATTTCCTCAATTCCTTCGGTTGGCCGCTGTCGCTGGTCATCCTCGGCCTGGTGTTCTTCGGCGTCAGCAAGCTGGCCTTGCGCCTGAACCGCCAGCTGGTCAAAGCCGCGTGAGGCTTTTTCGCACCGCCTGTTACCCGCCGTGATGGTTCCGGTTGTCCTGCTCATGGGCTTGACCTTTCTGGTCGAGGCCTGTTTCGGTTTCGGTGGCGGCCTTATCGCCATTCCGCTCCTGAGCCTGGCCATGGCGCCCAAAGACGCCGTGTTTCTAATGCTGACTTTCCAGTGCCTGAAATCCGTGTTGCTCGTCACAGCCTGGCGGCACATTGATTGGTCGGCGCTGAAATTAATGCCAATCGGCATCCTGGCCGGTGCTGTCCTCGGCACTCTGCTGCTGGACGCGGTGGACGCGCAGAGCTTGCGCTTATTTCTGGCGGCCTATCTCATCCTGTTCGTGGCCGGCGATTATTGGAAAATTGCCTGGCGCGGCCTGCCGCGCGGCCGAATGGGGTCGTTGTTTGCCGGTGTTTCGGGCGGCGTTATCTCCGGCCTCACCGGCATGGGCGGCCCGGCGCTGGTCACCTATTTGCGGACGCAAAACCTGCCGAAGGAGCAGTTTCGCGCCACCATCATCCTGGCGCTAACCATACTCAACCTCTTCCGCTTCGCGCTGGATTACCGCGAGATTTTGCACAGCGCCGCGGTGCGCACCTATTTCCTGCCCTGCTTGGTCGTGTTCTGCCTGGTCATGGTGCTGGGGTCGCGGTTGCCGAAATTTTTGTCAGAACAGCGTTTCAAGGCCGGCATCAACCTCCTGCTGCTGCTCTCCGCCGCACTGCTACTGTGGCGCTGGAGTGGCACCTAAGGCACGGCTTGCATGAACCGCCCCGCCTTGCCTAAATTGCCCGCATGAGCAAAGCCTTCACCAAAGAAACTGACGGCGCGGACGACGACGCGCCGGATGAAGCTGACACCGCCCTGCCCGCCGGCGTGAAGAATTATATGACGCCCGCCGGTTTCGCCACGCTGCAGACCGAGTTGCGGCATTTGCTGCGCGAGGAGCGGCCAAAGATCGTGGACATCGTCGCTTGGGCGGCCGGCAATGGCGACCGGTCGGAAAACGGCGATTATCTATATGGCAAAAAGCGCCTGCGCGAGATTGACCGCCGCGTGCGCTATCTCACCAAACGGCTGGAGAGCGCGGAGGTGGTTGATCCCGCCAAGCAGCAGCAACTGCGCCAAGTGTACTTCGGCGCCACCGTGACCTATGCGCGCGCCGATGACAGCGAACATACCGTGACGTTGGTGGGGCTGGACGAAGCCGATGCGGCGCAGGGCAAAATCAGCTGGCAGGCGCCGCTGGCCAAAGCGCTCCTCAAAGCGCGGGTGGGCGACACGGTCACGCTGCGGACGCCGGCCGGGCAAGAGCCGGTTGAAGTGCTGGCCATCCGTTACGATCTGCCGCCAGCGGATTAAACGCCGCTACTCGGCCGCCGGCTCCAACCGGAGCAACGTGCCTTCGTTGCTGTCGGTCAGCAGATAGAGCAAGCCGTCCGGCCCTTGCCGCACATCGCGGAACCGTTCATCCATCGTGGTGAGCAAACGCTCCTCGCGCACCACTTTGCCATTCTCCAAATCAAGCCGGATGAGGCATTTGCCGCTCAGCGCGCCGATGAACAAATCACCCAGCCAGCCCGGAAACCGGTCGCCGGTGTAGAACGCCATGCCCGACGGCGAGACGGAAGGCGTCCAATAATGCAGCGGCTCTTCGAAACCGCGGCCGGCATGATCGTCGGGGATGGGCCAATAGCTGTAATGCGAACCATAGCTGGCATCAGGCCAGCCATAATTTTTGCCGGCGCGTGGAATATTGAGTTCGTCACCACCACGCGGGCCATGCTCCACCGTCCACAAAGCGCCGGTTTGCGGCTCGATCGCGGCGCCCTGCATGTTACGGTGGCCGGACGACCAGATTTCGGGCAGCTTGCCATCGGCGCGCGGATTGTCCGGCGCCGGTTCACCCGTCGTCGTGATATGCACCACTTTGCCCAGATGCGTGGCGGGGTGCTGCGCCCATTCCGCATAATGCAGCCGGTCGCCCAGCGTGACGAAGAGCGTACCGTCCGGCGCAAATGCCAGGCGCGAGCCGAAGTGCTTGTTCCCCAGCAACGGCGGATAGAGCCGGAAGATGACTTTGACATCCTGCAACGCTAACCCGGCCAGCCGCGCCTGCGCCACCGCCGTGGTAGCTTTGCCTTCTATCGCCAACTCGGCATAAGTCAGATAGATGAGGTTATTAGTCTTGAACGCGGGGTCGAGCGCGACATCCAGCAAGCCGCCCTGCGCATCAGCATAAACGGCCGGCACACCTGACAGCGGTGGCGAGACGATGCCGCTGGGCGAAACAATCCGCAGCTTGCCCGGGCGCTCCGTCACCAACATCCGGCCATCGGGCAAAAACGCCAAGCCCCAGGGATGCACCAAGCCTTTGGCCAAGACGGTAGTTTTCAGCTTGCCGGCGCTGGAATCGTGCGTTTGCGGCGCAGACGCCACCGTCAGCAGCAGCAACAGCGCCAACCCCACGCGCCGCATGTTTGCCAGAGTCTCAGTCATTCACGCTAGCCTCAATTGCAAGGTGATGGTATCGGTAGCGTAATCCACCCCATCCCAGAGAACAACTCTTATGCGCCGTTTTTGCTTCTTCCGCTCGCTGGCAGCCAGTGCCCTGCTCTTCCTTGCCGGTTGCAGCAGCATCTCCAAAGGCGTGACGGAAGCTGTGCTGGAGCATGAGGTGGAAGATACGCGGCAATGCACCATTGAAGGCGCGCGGTTTGACGGGTTGCGGCAAAGCCTGGCGCGGCAAGGCGAGCAGCGCGGCGTGACCAAGGTGTTGATGGTGCATGGCATCGGCCCCCATTTGCCCGGCTATGCCAACCGTTTCCGCGACAGCATCGTCCAATCGCTGGGACTGAATGTCACCGACGCGGAAACCAAGACGCTGGCTATCGCCGACGGTGTTTCCGGCGAGACGGATCGGCGCGCCGCGCTGAAGGTCACGCGCCATACGGATGCTGGCGGCCAGCGGACGCTGCTGTTTTATGAGCTGACTTGGGCGAACCTGACGCAGCCACAGAAGGAGCAGCTGGCCTATGACTCGGAAAACAACGAAGGCCTGGCGCGTGCCAGCATCAACAAATCGCTGAAAGGTTTCCTCAACCAGACCGTGCCGGACATGCTGATTTATATGGGCGCCGGCCAAGCGCAGATCACCGGCGCGGTGCAGGAAGCCACCTGCTGGATGCTCAGCAGCGACTGGCGAAATCTGCCGGCAGCCGGCAACGCCCGGTGCAAAGGCAGCGGCACGGCCGATGTTACCGCGCTGCAGCAAGACGAAGCCTTTTTCATCACGCATAGTTTGGGCAGCCTGATCACCATAGACACCATTCAATCTTTCGCCCGCGAACTCGCGGTGCTACCGCAGGCGGCGAAAGTGACGCAGTTGCGCGCCGCGCTGCGCGACAAGAATTTCACTGTTTTCATGCTGTCCAACCAGCTGCCGTTGCTGCAACTGGGGCGCAAGCCGCAGAAAGCGCTGAACCGGCTGGCCGATTTCTGCGGCGCGGCGGCGCCGCTGGGCAACCAGCGGGTGCTGGGGCAGCTGAACGTCATCGCCTTCAGCGACCCCAACGACATCCTGTCCTACCCCGTGCAGGAAGATTTCGCCCGCAACACGCTGGACAGTCGGCTGTGCGCGCAGCTGGTTAATGTCAGCCTGAATGTGGCGCAGGAGAAAGATTTGTTCGGGGCCGCCCGCTTCGCCGACCCGCTCAGCGCCCATAGCGGCTATTTGGCGGACGATCGCGTGACCCGGCTGATTACAGACGGCGTACATGACAACGCCAGCCAGCCACAATGCCGCTGGCAGGAGCGGCGCAATCTGGCTTCAGCGCCCTCGATGGTCAACTGAAGTCATGTCAGGATTGAATCTAGCCTAGATAAAGCTACGACCTAGCGACGAGTGATCGCACAGACCGATCGGCGACAACTGATGTCGTAATGAGGCTTCCTGCTCTCATGTAATATTTTGCCTTTGCTATGCAGCAATGTTTTTCATGCAAAATGCGACGCAAAGGCGAAATGCAATTCTAGGTGCAGCGCAACAAGCAAACCGATGTGCTTGTCACACTTAAGTTTTGTCTATGGCATACCGCTTGCAGCGGAAATGCAGAGGGGTTGGCTGCATGATCATCATAGACGAAGCTGCCGAAGAACATCTTGAGCGGATGCTCAACAAACTGGAAGCCGCGCCAGGCCTCACACGCTGCATTCATTTTGATTACTCTGCATTAAAAACTCTGCAGCCAGAAGCACGACAAACGCAGCTGCACGCTACACTCGTCAACCTAGCTAACGAAGGCTTGGGCGATGCTGATATGCAGCTTTTTAACTGTCAGGATGGCGATATCTTCTTGCTGGTGACGGATTTGCCTGGGAAAAAGGCGCGTAGTCTCCTGGAGGCTCTCGCCAATCAATTCGGCATCGCCAACTGGCAAGCTATCGCTGCGCTTTATCAATTGGCGCAGCAGATGAAGGCATTGCGCTATCATGTGGAAGCCAAGCTAAAGAAAATCCAGGTCAATGAGGCGGCGCTACTCAACAGACAAGCCAAGGAGCAGCAGACGCGCACGCGTCAAGCAATTCTCAATCCCAACCTTATGCAGCAGAGTGAAGACTCTATCGGCATACGTCGGCGCCAGCGCAATACGCCTGAACTGATGCTCATTGAAGACGACGTATTCTCCAGTCGCCTGGTCAGCAACGCGCTGCAGCGGCAGTATCACCTGACGATACTCGATGACGCTTATATGGCGCTGCATACCTATGCTCGCCTCGCTCCCGATATGCTCTTTCTTGACATCGGCCTGCCGAATGTCACCGGCCACGAGCTGTTGGAGCGGATTTTGACACTTGATCCGGATGCATGCGTGGTGATGCTGAGCGGCAGCGCCGACCGCGCCAATATTATGCGCGCCATGGAAAAGGGCGCCAAAGGATTCATTGCCAAGCCATTCACCCGCGAAAAAATCATGCAATACATCGAGCGCTGCCCCAGCATCAAACGGCATGGAGAGAATCATGAAGGTTCACGACGCTGACGCTCTGCCTTATCTGCAATCACTGGTACGCGCCATCACCCACGCGCCGCAGAGTTTTGCAAGCTGGTCTTGCCTACTGCTCAAGACAGAAGAAGACATTCCGTTCTCAACCACGCGCCTGGCCTCTCAACGACTAGGCAAACACGACGGGGACGCGGCAATTGTAATTTTGCCTAATCGCGACCTGCTGCTTTTCAGCCGTGAGAGCGATTTGAATGTTTTCCGCACAATCAGCCAGCAACTCGGCAGCACAGCTGAGCAGGCGCTTGCCATATATAATCTCTATGCCGACAAGGATGCCGTCTTGGCCATGCATGAGACGATGACAGCAGGAGCGCCGAGCGACGGCCAGATCATTTCACGCAAAGTGCCGTTCAGCGCGGCATTCGCGGATGGCAATGTTTTCAACGAAGTCAAGCGTCAACGGCGCGCACGCAGTCCACAACATATTCTTGTTGTTGATGATGATGCATTAACGCGTCGCGTTGTAACCGGATTGTTCAAGAATGATTTTGCGATGATCACCGCGCAGACGGCACATGAGGCCGTAGTAGAGTATATGCTCTACGCTCCGGATATCGTTTTTCTTGATATCGGCTTGCCAGATCGAAACGGCATAGACGTTCTGCACGAAATCATCAGCTGCGATCCTGACGCTTATGTAGTCATGATGAGCGGTAACAGCCACATTGATACGATGGCGGCAACCTTGACAACCGGCGCCTCTGGCTTCATCGCCAAGCCATTTCAACGCGACCGTATGCGATCCTATATCGCTGAGAGCATCACGCACCACCATAAGAATTTTGCTTGAGATTATGCGGAGGATGCAAAAATGAATTACCGCGGCAATAAAAATCGTCCGCTTTGGCTGGCCGGATACGGCATCATCGGTATTACCGGCCTGATGCTGGTTGGCGCTTCTCGGGCAAGCGGGACGACGAGCCACTTCATCGGCAGCCTGCAAGATGTCGGCCTTGCGTTAGCGCTGCTCTGCATCATCGCCGCTTGCACTGTCTTGTCACTGCTGTGGCACAGCTATCGCACGATTGACAGGCTCAATCTATCGCTTGAGAAAAAAGTAGCTGACCGCACGATGGAACTTGCTGCGCAGACGGATAGCTTGGAGCAGGCGAACGCAGCAA
>CAZBSB010000069.1:0-2509 GCA_964494535.1 uncultured Rhodospirillales bacterium | reverse complement strand
AGGAGCTGCGTACCAGCCTGAGATTGGCTGAGGATGCGAGCCAGTACAAAAGCAATTTCCTTGCCAATATGAGCCATGAATTGCGGACGCCGATGAACGGCGTGCTCGGCATGTCCTATTTGCTCGCCGAGACACCCTTAAACCAGGAACAGCGCGAACTGGCGAATATGATTAACACTTCGGCGGAGAGCTTGCTGGTGCTGCTCAACGACATCCTCGATTTTTCGAAGATTGAATCCGGCGCCTTGCTGCTGGAAAATATTGCGTTTCCGCTATCTGAGGTTCTTGACCGCAGCATAGCGCCGCTGCGCGCCCAGGCCGCAGCGAAACACCTTGAGCTGAAATGTGAGTGCGACAGAACCGTGCCGGAACATCTCTGGGGCGACCCCAGCCGCTTGCGGCAGATACTTACCAACCTGCTCAGCAATGCCATCAAATTCACGCAACAGGGTCATGTCTTGCTGCAGGTGCGCCTGGAGGAGCGGGATGGACATGAGGTGATTTGCTTGATTGTGGAAGACACCGGCATGGGCATCCCCGCCGACAAGCTGGAATTGATCTTTGACAAATTTACCCAGGCGGACGAATCCATCACGCGTAACTATGGCGGCACCGGCTTGGGGTTGGCGATTTCACGCCATCTTGTGCAGATGATGGGCGGTAAAATTGGCGTCGAAAGCGTTTTGAACAAAGGCTCGACTTTCTGGTTTACGCTACCGCTGACCCCCGCGACGGCTGATGATCTTCTGGTAGCGCCTGACTTGATGCCGGCTGTCGCAACACCTTTGAGCGAATTGAAACCCATTAGCACGGCGCGGGTGCTTCTGGTTGAAGATTATAATGTTAACGCACTGTTTGCGGAAAAGCTGCTGCACAAACTTGGTATTCAGCAGATTGACAAGGCCGTTGACGGTGTCGAAGCCATCCGGCTCTTTCACGATGGGCAGTATGATGCAATTTTTATGGACTGCCAAATGCCGGAACTGGACGGCTATCGGGCAACGGAAGAATTGCGGCAACTGGAATCTTGTCTGTTGCGTCACACGCCCATCATCGCGATGACGGCCAACGCGATGGTCGGCGATCGTGAAAAATGTCTGAAATCCGGCATGGATGACTATGTCAGCAAGCCCATTCGGGTTCAGCATCTGCGGAGCGCCCTCAGTCGCTGGTTTCTGCTCGACGAAGACAGAACCTTAACCGCGAATCCCGCCGGCAGTGCAGCCAGTGCCGAGCAGCCGATTGACATGGAACAGCTGCGTAGCTTTAGCGAAGGTGACGCCGAAGAGGAACAGGCGCTGTTCGGCTTGTTTCTTGACCAAACATCCAGGCTTATCGCCATACTTGAGCAAAGCACTGACGAGGATAGTCAGGCTGACTGGCAGTCTGCCGCGCATCGCTTGAAAGGGTCGGCTGGCAACCTTGGCGCTATGCCCCTGTATGATGTATGCAAACGCGCCGAGCAACATGCGGCAGATGGTCGTTTGCAGAAAGTTGACATGCTCATCGAAATTAAGTCTGAGCTGAACCACGTAGAAAGATTCATCCACCATCGTCGGCAAGCACCAGCTGCCTGCAGCCATAGTGTGGGCGCTCTTTCGGAATGCCGTTGAGCCTGTTAACTATTTCGTCCAAATGTCTTGCTCTGGCGTCTAAACAGCCCAAAGTATTTCCGCGCGCATTTTTATTGTGCCCCCCTGCAGATATGATAGTTTCCGCTGCTCTTGCACTTTGCTTCCGCTTGAAGGGGGGGTCGCCATGGGTCTGTTCAATATCATCGGCAAACAGTTTGTTGATGTCATTCAATGGACGGAGGACGGACCCGGTGTACTGGCCTGGCGCTTCCCCATGGCGGACATGGAAATCCAGAACGGCGCCGCGCTGACGGTGCGCGAATCCCAGCGCGCGGTTTTCATTGACGAAGGCACGGTGGCGGATGTCTTCGCGCCGGGCAGCTATACGCTGAACACCAAGAGCCTGCCGGTGCTGACGGCGCTGAAAAACTGGGACAAACTGTTTGAATCGCCGTTCAAGTCGGATGTCTATTTCTTCAGCCTGCGGGAGCAGACGGAGCAGAAATGGGGCACCGCTCAGCCCATCACCTTACGCGACAAGGAGTTCGGCGTGGTGCGGCTGCGCGCCAACGGTATCTATTCCTATGTCATCAAAGATATTCAGCCCTTTTGGAGCAAGCTGAGCGGCACCACGCCGCAATATACGGTGGCCGACCTGGAAGGCCAGTTGCGCGGCACGATCCTGACCGCCATGGCGGCCTTCATGGGCAACAGCAACGTGCCGTTCCTCGACATGGCGGCCAACCAGCTGAAATTCTCCGAAGCCTTAAAGAGCGCCGTGGCGCCGGCTTTCGCGGAATACGGGCTGGAGCTGAAGACCTTCTTCGTCCAAAGCATCTCTCTGCCCGAAGAGTTGCAGGCGCATCTGGACAAGGCGTCTTCCATGCGCATGGTGGGCGATCTCGACCGCTATGCCAAATTCCAGGCGGCCGATG
>CAZBSB010000068.1:0-10560 GCA_964494535.1 uncultured Rhodospirillales bacterium | reverse complement strand
AGCAGGCCTGGCTCCACGCCTCGCTCCGAGCGGAGCGCGACTGGACGGCGACAGCCCCGTATTCCACGAGCAATAATCCCAGCACGGATGCGCTTAAACTGGCCTGCAGCATCAGATAGGCTTTGGCATTCGGCATGGCGTAAGAACTGCTGCCGCTGACAAGATTTGAACACGCGACAACGAGGAAAAAACCAGCGAACGCGCCCAGCAGCAAAACGGCGCCGATAATCATGGCCACGCCGCGCAACAAAAGTTTTTGCGCTGGCGGCTTGGCTGGCGGCGGATCCCAATCCGGTTCCTGGTCAGGATGGCTCACATCGTCTCACAGGCTGGCGTTCACAGTGTGTCAGCATAGACGCGGCTGATGGCAACGGCAAGCCGCCGGCCAGCTTGGCTAGATTATTGCGGGCGCGGTTCCGGCGGTGGGGTTGGCGGGTCGGAGGATTCGGTGGCCTCGCGCAGCGCTGGCGACACTTTGAAGCCGTGGTTCTTCAGCAGCAGCTGCGCGAATTGGCGGCGTTTTTCCGGCGGCAGGTCGCGCATTGCCACCACCACGCCATCCTGGATGGAGATCACGATACGCTCCATGGACTGCCGCGCCACGGCCAGCTTGGCGCGCAGCGCCGCTTCGTCCAATTGCGGCGCATCCAGCAGCTGCATGATCTCCTGCCGGTTGTTTTGCAGTGTGTCATGCGCGGCGCGAATGTCGTCGCGGTGCGCGCGCCATTGCTCGCGCAGGGCGCGGCGCAGTTCCGGCGGGGCTTTTTCCGCCATCTTCATCATGCGCTCCGTGCCGCCCCAAGGCGCGCCGCGGCCTTTGAAAGCGGGCGCTAGCCACACGCCGATGGCCACGCAGTTCAACGCCAGTGAGATCAGCAGGACGATCAGCAACGTCTGGGGTTTTTGGGTCAGGTTCATGGCCGCCTCCGTCTTACAAAAGTCCGATATCGGTGATTTCGATCGTGTCATCCAGGCCGGCGTCGCTTTCGGTCGGGAAAGCCAGACCCAGCCAGACACCAAACACCAGCGCCGAAGCTAATCCGGCTGCGCTGCCGAAACGGCCGAAGCGCCCCATTATCTCCCACAGCACCGCCAGCGACAGTTGCGCCTGGCGCTTGGGCAGCGCGAAGAGTTTGCCCCAGAGTTCGGCTGGCATCGGCTCCTCCGGCAGTTGGCGCAAGAGTTGCTGCAGCCGCTGCTGCGTGGAGAGGCTGGCTAGAAATTGCGGGTCACGCGCCGCCAGCTCCTGCGCTTGGCCGCGCAGGGCTTCCGGCCAAGCGCGCAAATCCGCGCCGTGCTTGTCCAGCATCGTCAACATTTCATCCCGCTGCATGATGTCCTCCTTCTTCCCGCCGCAACACCGGCGTCAGTAATTCCCGCAATTTCCGCCGGCCGCGCGCTAGCAGTGATTCCAGCGCCTCGACGCTCAATCCCATATCCGCCGCTGCCGCCGCCTGTCCCAAGCCGCGATATTCCACCAGCAGCAAAGCGGCGCGCTGGCGCGGCGGCAGCAGCTGAATGGCGTCGCGCACCGCTTGCTGCTCCTGCTGCTGCATCAGGCTGGCCACGACGTCCGGCGTCGGATCAGCCCATTCGTCTGAAACCGTACCGCCATGCCATTTACGCCGGCGCAGATGATCCAGACAGGCATTGACCGCCACCCTGTCTAACCAAGCTGTGAAACTGCCCTTCTCGGGGTCCCAGGCTTCTGGCCGCTGCCACAAGCGCAGACAGACTTCCTGCACCACTTCTTCCGCCTCGCCCGTGCCGCCGCACATGTGGCGCGCCAAGCCATAAAGCCGCTGGCCGTGCCGCCGCACCAGGATGGTATAGGCATCCTGATCTCCTTGGCGAATGCGCGCCATCAGCGCGGCGGCTTCGCTGTTCGGCGTCTCGGCGACTGCAGACTCCATGACCAGGCGAACCGCGCTCTAACGGCTCCTGCGGCCGCCGCCACGTCGGCCGGCAGTGCGGTTGACGGCCTTCTTGCCGCTATACAGCGCATGGGTTTGCAAGCCAGCAGAAGGCGATTTGACGGGATTGGCCACCATGCGCTGGAGATTGCCGGTGTGTGCTGCTCTGTTCTGGTTGAACAAGGTTTCGCTCTGCATCTTGCTGGTCTTGCCGCTTTGATAGGTTGTTAGCCGGTTACGCTTCAGGGTTTTGTTGGCCGGATCATACACAGCGGTGCCGTTGCTGGTCGCCGTGCGACCATTGAAGCCGGTGCGCGTGCTGGTGCTGGCGGCGGAACGGTTTTCCCGGTCGAACACCGTGGAGCCGCTAGACGTCGCGGTTTTGCCATTCTCGCCGGTATAGGTCTTTTGCCAGTTTAGTGTGCTGTTCTCTTTGTCATAAGTCGCGGAGCCGGCGCCGGTCACGGTTTTGCCGTTCGGCCCCGTGTGCGTGCTGGTGTTGGTGGCGGAGCGGTTTTCGCGGTCGAACAATGTTTCGCTGTGGCTGCTGGCCGTCTTGCCGTTGGCGCCGGTGACGGACTTGTCCTTCGTCAACGTGTTGGTGTCGCGATCATAAGTTGCTACGCCGCTGGAGGTCGCGGTCTTGCCGTTGGGGCCGGTATAGGTGCCACTGCTGATGACGCTGTTGCTATCGCGGTCATAAGTCTTGGTGCCGGAAGCGGTGCCGACCTGACCGTTGGGGCCGGTGGCCGTTTTGTCCCAGATGATGCTGCCGTTGTCCCGGTCATAGCTGGAATTGCCGTTCACGATCGTTTGCCCGCCATTGGGGCCGGTGTAGGTCGTGGTGCTTTGCGCGGCCTGCGCCGGCATGGCGACCAGGGCGAGCGCCAGACCGGAGAGGATTATTTTTTGTTTACCAAGCATGGCAACCTCCAAATTTGCGTTGTTATGCCAACCAAACGCGGTGATGCGGGCGTTTCCGTCGCGCACGATACTAAACATTCATACAAAGGCTTGGATTATTAAGCATTAACGCCTATATTAGAAGCGTCGGGAAACCGACTATGGCGATAAACGCCTTGTGGAATAGACGGAGCGGACCCGGGGGCGGTACCCGGCGCCTCCACCACAGCCTCTTGCGGCATTGCAGGGCGCTGCGGCGGGGGCGAAACAGGATCGACGCACGCAGTAAAGACATGGTTTTTGCCCGGCATGATTCCGCCGTTATCGGGTCAATCCTACAAGTGCCAACGACAATGTTGACACTCGTGCAGTTGCCATGGCTGCCTAATCTCCGCTTGCGGATGATTAGCAGTTCGTAGCTCACGCGGCTCGGGGGGTGCCGGGCAACAGAAACCCCCCACTTCATTCAGGTCATGGGTCGAGCGTATTCTCGAAGTTTTAGAGGAAGACTAACGAGTCTTGAGCTAAGGGGAATACGTGTCAAAACAGCCGCCATGGAATATATTGATTTCAAGAAAGGCTGAGATCATAGCTGAATTTTCTGTGCCATTTCATAAGCTCCAACGACATGCGCTGCATAGCTTCCTGCGTGGTCTTGTTGTTCGCTATAGCACCAGAACTGCACAGGAAATGTTACTCTATTACGTCAATAATACGCGGGGACTGCTGAAATTCTGTGATCTTGCAGAAGTACATTATTTCTGTGACCCGGCAAATCTTATGAACGGGTATTACTGCGGAACGTGGGACTAAACACCTAGGGTAATGCCAAATGGTATCACCAAAAGCTACGCGCAAGTTGAGAGTTTGGTGTTACCACCCAACTCTGGCGCGCTGAAGCGCGATGGTATTCCAAGTGGTGTTACCAATGGTATTACCATTTCAGACGGGATGGGCATCTCAGGCCAAAAACCGCAGTTTGATGCCCATTAAGTAGGGGGCGAAGTTTCAAGGCCGACCCTACCGAGTTGCTTAAGTTAACTCCGTAAAATTTGTTTTACACCCGTCGGACAAACGGTCTGACCACATTTCTACGCCTCGTTCCCGCCGGAACGGGGCTTTTTTGTTTGAACAACAGCAAGGAGATATTGATGAGAAAATATAACGAACCAGAACGCGCCATCGTCGAAGGCCAAGGTTTTAGACTGGAATTAGTATTCAAGCCCGGCTGGCGGCGTGGCAAGCTGTCAGAAGCAGAAATTGAGTTGATTGACGCTTACAGCAGTGAGATTCTGGCCGAAATAGAAATTGAAGAAAAACGCATCATTGCCGAAGAACGCCGGGCCGCCAAGGAAGTGACCGCCCGCAAGCCGAAGCAGGAAAAAGCCGAATGACATTTAGCGAAGAACAAAAAGTAGGACTAAATACCGCGTTTAATGAGGCCGCTATAATTGGCGCAGAGTTTGACCCTGCTACGCGAAGATTGGGCCTGACACTTGGCGTAGTGAGCGTTAATCCAGATGGAACGGTGCCTGATGACCGCCGCGTTGTGGTCATTTTGAGCCCAATCGGTCGTTTATGGGCATCGTTGCGCAATAGCCGATGGGATGACGATGCAGCAAAAGCCGTAACATTGACCGCTGATCAATTACTGGAGACTGTGCAAAGCTTTCAAGCGCAGTCCATTTATGGCTGGGAGTTTTTCGATTGCGACGACAGTTCGACGGATCGATGGAAGAACCGCCTAAGCCTAAATTACGAAAATGGAACTGACGGTTTGAAACACACGCTGGATTTATTCCAAGACGGCGGAAATCGGATTTTAGACCTCAGAGTATGGTTCGATGACATTGCATTCTTCACGCCAAGTTATCAGCCCCTCGCAATTGAAGATTTTATTGCTGCTGGCAACCGCGCGTGGGACGCCATAACGCACGACAAGAATATTCAGGATACCTTTGGCATATACCCATTGGCCCCCGGATACTCGGATTAAGGAAAGGCACAGTTATGCAAGTCGCCCTTTACGCCCGTGTCTCCACGACCCGGCAGGCCGAGAATGATCTGTCCATCCCTGACCAGCTGCGCCAAATGCGGCTCTGGGCCGAACGGCTCGGTCATGTCGTGGTCAAGGAGCATGTCGAGCCCGGCGCTTCCGCCACCGACGACAAGCGGCCTGTGTTCCAGACCATGGTGGCCGACGCCATGCTGAAGCCTGCGTCCTATCAAGCAATTATCGTCCATAGCCTGTCGCGCTTTTTCCGTGATCTGAAGTGGGTCAGACCGGCCTGCATGGCCGCATCAAGAAGAAGCTGGCCATCGAGGAAGCCGAGGCCGCCATTGTACGGGACATCTTTGCCCTGTACGTCACCGGCAAAAACAGCCCACGCCTGGGCATCAAGGAGATTGCCAAGCAGCTCAACGCCCAAGGTGTCACTATGCGCGGCAGTTCATGGGGCATCCATAAGGTGCATAAGATTCTGTCCAGCAGCACCTATGCCGGAACCATGATCTTCAATCGGCAGGGCGGCAAGACCCAGACCCGCAAGGCCGAGAGCGAATGGATCAAGGTGCCGGTTCCCGCCATCGTGGACGCTACCCTGTTCGACAAAGCTGCCAAGTTGCGGGAAGCCCACTCGCCCAAGAAGGTCAATCCAAGGGTTGTCTCATCCCCGACGCTCCTGACCGGGCTGATCCGCTGCGGTCACTGTGGTGCAGGCATGGTGGTCGCCACCGGCAAGAGTGGACGTTACCGCTACTACAAATGCACCAACCGCATGAGCCGGGGGAATGCCGTCTGCAAATCCGGCAACAAGCCGCTTGAGAAGCTCGACAATCTGGTGCTCGACGCCCTGCGGCAGCGGGTTTATACGCCCGAATATCTGCAAGGCATCATGAGCCAGCTGCGGAAACGGGCCGCCAAAGGCAATGACCAGAAGCAGAAGCTCAAGCAACTTGAGAAAGACTTAGCGGCAACCGAACAGGCCCTGACCCGGCTGTATGAGGCGGTTGAGCAAGGTGTTATGCGCGCTGACGACCATTTAAAGGCACGGCTCGACCAACACCGGGTTAAGCGGGAAAGCCTGCTGTCTGAAGTAGCAACAGCGAAACGGCAGGAACAATCACCGATGCAGAGCATCACACCGCAGAAGATCAAAGCGGCGGCCAATATCATCAACCAGCGGCTTGCCGCTACGTCGCTCTACGCTAAGGCCTATCTGAAGGCCACAGTGAACGAAATCAGCGTTGAGGGGGATATTGTGAGCCTCAGCGGGGACAGCCAGGCCATGGCCAAGCTCATCGCCAGCAATGCGGCGCTTGAAGCTTTGTCAGAAGTGCCCAGAACCATGCAGGACTGGCGGTGGGCGGCTGCCAAAAAGCGAGATTGCTCTCTGATTATCTCGTTATTCCGCAACAATTTTTCAATTTCGCTGCACATGTTCATTAAGAATCTTGCGCAGCCTTACTCTTGATTTTCACTGAACAAAAAATGGCTGCCGCCGATACCGACAGTTTTTGATGCTACGTTTTTTTGTGGCCGACGTCCAGCACCATCCTATGCGGAATGCAAAAGCTTAATTCCAATGGAGGCCATCACACAAAAAGCGACAATGACAATTGGTGATACTTTCCATCGTTCCAACAGGAAGAAGCTGCTGACGGAAATCACAACGTCAGTTGTTTCCAAGATTGCCGTTTTCAAAACAGGGTCGTAAAGTGCCGCTCCCAAAATGCCGACGACGGCGGCGTTAATTCCCGCCAGTGCGCCTCGCGCTGAAGGATGCTTGCTCAACCATTGCCACAAAGGAATGCCCGCAAGCGCAGTCAGTATTCCAGGCAGAAAAATAAACACTAAGGCGGCCACACTCCATAAAAGCGTTGACCCTCCGGAGGGAGTTGCCATTGCCCCCAAGTAAGCTGATAGGGTAAATAAAGGCCCTGGAATAGCCTGCGCCATGCCATATCCAGCGAGAAAAATATCGTCTGTAATCATTCCCGTAGGTACCATGGCATCCCGCAAGAGGGGCAAGACGACATGGCCGCCGCCGAATACAAGTGAGCCAGAACGGTATGATACATCGATAAGATGCGTAAAACCGCCAGGCAATATATAATTTATGGCGGGCAGTGCCGCCAAAAGAAGAAAGAATAGCGAGCAAGAGATTAACGCCACGCGTCTCTTAACAAGGGATGATTGAGTGCCAGGAATTGGCTGCACCTCTCGGCATAGCCGCCAGCCTGCCATGGCACCCAGCGCGATCACCATGATTTGCGCAAATGCGCCGCCAATCAACAAAAGAACAACTATCCCCGCCAATGCAATTCCAGCGCGCGAACGGTCGGGGCAAAGGCGAGCCGCCATGCTCCAGACAGCTTGGGCGACAATGGCGACTGCGACAAGTTTTAACCCATGGAGCGTTGCATCCATCCAAGGGCCGTGTGTCTGCGGAGAAAAGATAGCAAATGTGTATAAAATGGCCGCAGACGGTAAAGTGAATCCGATCCAGGAGAGAAGCGCTCCCAACCACCCAGCTTTTTGCAGACCGATCAAAAAATTGACCTGACTGCTGGTTGGTCCTGGCAAAAGCTGACACAGGGCGACCATGTGCGAATATTCTTCATGGCTTATCCAGCGTTTTTTCTTAACGTAAGCATGTTCAAAATAACCGAGATGCGCGATAGGGCCGCCGAAAGATGTCAATCCCAGATGCAGGGATGTCAGAAAAACAGACCATGCTTGTTTCATGATTGCGGCGTCTCCAATGAACAAAAAATTAGCGCCATTTCTCGTAGCTGTCTCTTTAGATTGTGGTTTTTAATATCTTACCGCATAGAATAAATATGTCCATGAGTGTTGACATTTCTTTATATGTCCATCATATTGGAAATATGGACATACAAGAAGCCCTTATCGCCTTTGATGCGCTTTCGCAAGAGACCCGCCTTCAGGTCTTTCGGCTGTTGGTGGAATGCGGCCCCGATGGCGCACCTGCCGGAAAGATTAGCGAAAGGCTTAAGATTCCCCATAACACGCTCTCCTTCCATCTGGGCCACATGAGCAACGCCGACTTGATTTTATCCCGCCGCGAAGGGCGTTCAATAATTTACAGTGCCAATTTCGAGTTTTTCACGGGTCTGATCCGTTTCATGGTCGAGGATTGCTGCCGCGTTGAATTCGCCAGCATCCGCGCAGGAAAGAAAAAGGGATCATCTGTAATCGAGCTTGCGAACTGCTGCCAGCCCAAAAAGGAGAAGAAATCATGAAACTTTCAGAAGTGAAGCAGTCCCTTGGTGATATGCCAGCTGTGAATTTTAAACTACCGGACGGATCGTATGTGCCGCAACATTTCCATGTTACAGAAGTTGGGCTGGTCACGAAGCATTTCATTGATTGCGGTGGCGTAGAGCGCACGGAGAAGGTTGTGAACTTTCAACTCTGGGAAGCCAGTGATTACGACCACCGCCTTGCACCGCAGAAATTTCTACATATCCTGAATGTTTCCAAGAAGGTTCTGGGCGATGCCGATAACCTAGATATTGAAATTGAATACCAACAAAGTACGATTGGTAAATTTGGCCTTGAGTTTGACGGCAAAGATTTCGTCTTGAAACCAAAGCAAACCGCATGTCTGGCACAGGATGTGTGTGGCATTCCGCCAGAGAAAATGCCCGCCAAAGCGGCGTCCTGCTGTTCTCCTAAAGGAGGATGTTGCTAATGACCCAGCGCGTCCTCGTTCTTTGCACTGGAAACTCTTGCCGCTCCGTGATGGCAGAGGCTTTATTCAATCACCTTGGAAAAGGGGATATTGAGGCTGTCAGCGCAGGCAGCAGTCCGGCTGGCTATGTTCATCCAAAGTCGATTGAAACCTTGAGACGCCATGGCATCGACGCTGGCGCGCCCCGCAGTAAATCGTGGGACGAGTTCGCCGGACAGAATTTCGATCTTGTCGTGACCGTTTGCGATGCCGCCGCTGCCGAGAGCTGCCCTGTGTTTCTTGGCCCCGTCAAAAAACTGCATTGGAGTACGCCCGATCCGGCCAAGGCCGCAGGCACAGATGAACAGATCGAATCTGCCTTCGACGAAGCCTTTATCATGTTGAAAGATCGTATTGAGGATTATCTCAGTGGTCACGCTTAATTCATTCGATTTAAAACGACGGCTTTTTTCAGAGTGGCTTGGCACGGCAATTCTGGTTGCCGTCGTAGTCGGCTCCGGCATCATGGGAGAGAATCTCGCGAATGGAAACGCAGCCATAGCTCTTCTTGGTAATACATTGGCGACGGGAGCTGTGCTTGCAGTCCTGATCTTGATTTTTGGCCCAATATCTGGCGCACATTTTAATCCAGTCGTCAGCCTTTCATTTGCTCTGCAACGCAAGTTGCCGTGGCTGGAATTTCTGGTTTATATAATAGTGCAGATTATTGGCGGCGTAGCTGGCACCATACTTGCCCATATCATGTTCGGTTTTCCCCTTATTGAATCCTCAGCGCATGTGCGAACGGGTATTGGTGTCTGGACGGGAGAGGCTGTCGCGTCATTCGGTTTGTTGGCCACCATTCTGGGATGTCTACGAAATCGTCCAGAATCCGTACCTTACGCCGTTGGTCTGTTCATCACTGCTGGATACTGGTTCACGTCATCAACCTCGTTCGCCAATCCTGCCGTGACCATCGCGCGGGCGCTGACGGACACATTCTCCGGCATCAGACCAAATGATGTGGGCGGGTTCATCATCGCACAGACCATTGGCGCTTTGTTGGCCACATCTGTATTTAGGTGGCTTTTACAGCCGAGGAACCCTCAATAACCGTGCTTTAGCCCCCATTCAATACTTCTAATCCTGGCAAGTTTAGAGAAATCAGAGGAATATATATTTCTATAAATTATCAGCGCTTTAGGGAATTGCATAAGGAAATCATGCGAATAGACGCTTTATTTTAAGAAAGTTAAGGACTATATTATATACTATGAGAATGCGGAAATGGATCAGCTTCATCGTGATTCTGGCGTTCGTCGTAACGACGATCCCGTCCATTTCCCATGCCGCGATGTCCCATGATGGCGGCGCTGCCGTTGTAAAATCCGAACAAGCGAGTGCGCCAACGCATGAAGGCTGCGCGGGTCACAACGGGCAAAAGCAAGACGCTCAGAAAACTGCCGAAAAGAAAGACACCTCCGGCAAGCCCTGCTGCGATGGCAAGACATGCAAATGCATCGGCAGTTCCTGCAACGGATCGGCTAAAGTTTTCGGGTCAAACAGCTTTGGTTTGGCCTCTCCCCGCGCGGTAAAGGCTCCGTTCTCCTTTGAAGAGACGATTGCCGTTTCCGACTTTTACTCCCGCATAAAACGCCCTCCACGGGCTTAAATCCTCTGCTTTGAACGCGCTCTTCGTCCGCGCTGGACGGGTGCGCCTTTACGTCAGCCATTTAAAAGGATTTGAGTCATGCGAACACATCATCTATGGATGATGGCGTTGGCGGGGATGATAGCGATAGCGGCCCCAGCACACGCCAAAACATCCGAATATAATCTGGTCATCGAGCGCCAGCCCGTGAATATCACAGGGAAAAGCATCGAAAAAATTACCGTCAACGGAAGTCTTCCGGCCCCGACCTTGCGTTTTAAGTTGGGCGACGAGGCCGTGATCCACGTCACTAATAAAATGGATAAGGACAGTTCGATTCACTGGCACGGGCTTCTTTTGCCAGGAGAGATGGATGGGGTTCCGCATTTTAACGGCT
>CAZBSB010000067.1:4147-10572 GCA_964494535.1 uncultured Rhodospirillales bacterium | reverse complement strand
GATGGTAGAAACCCGTCGCCGCCGGCACAAGGGCGTATTTACTTGCCGGCCGCCCTGCGTGTAAACCGATAGGCAGCAAAGGATGGATGATGCCAGACACGCTACAGCATTTCGGGGTACTCGGTGCCGGCGCCTTCGGCACCGCGTTGGCGCAGGCGCTGCGTCGCGGCGGCCGCCAGGTCACGCTCTGGGCGCGAGATGCGGCGCTGGCGGAAAGCATCAACAACCAGCGACAAAACCCGACCTATCTGCCCGATATTCTGCTAGAACCTGGCATCAAGGCGACGGCGGATTTGCCGTTGCTCGCGATGTGCGACGCCTTGCTGTTGGTCACACCGGCGCAGCATCTGCGCGAAGTGCTGCACAGCCTGCCGCTGCTGCCGCCGGCCACGCCGTTGGTGATCTGCGCTAAGGGCATCGAGCGCGGCACACTGGCGCTCTTGAGCACCGTGGTGGCAGAAATTTTGCCGCAACAGCCGGTCGCCATCCTCTCCGGCCCCAGCTTCGCGGTGGAAGTGGCGCGGGGTCTGCCCACCGCCGTCACTATCGCCATGGCCGACCTCGCGGCGGCGCGGCCGCTGGCCGAAGCCATCGGCAACGCCACGCTGCGGCCGTATCTGAGTCAAGATGTCATCGGCACACAGGTGGGCGGCGCGGTCAAGAATGTGCTGGCGCTGGCCTGCGGCATCGTGGAAGGCAAGGGTATCGGCGACAATGCCCGCGCTGCGCTCATCACGCGTGGTTTGAGCGAAATATCGCGCCTCGGCATCGCGCTGGGCGGACGAGCGGAGACGTTTATGGGGCTGTCCGGCCTTGGCGACCTGGTGCTGACCTGCACCGGCGCGCAATCGCGCAACATGACATTGGGTTATGCGTTGGGGCAGGGGCGGGAATTGGCGGACATCATGGCCGCGCGGCGCAGCGTGGCGGAAGGCGTGTTCAGCGCTGCCGCCGTGGCGGCGCTGGCGGCGCGGCACGGCATCGAAATGCCGATCTGCGAGGCCGTGCATCGCATCCTCGATCAAGGTGCGGCGATTGACGACGCAATTCGCGGCCTGCTCGCCCGCCCGCTGCGGCAGGAAGGACTCTGACCATGGCCTATTGGCTGCTGAAATCGGAACCGGACGTCTATCCGTGGGAAAAACTCGTCCGCGAGAAACGTGGCGGTTGGGACGGTGTGCGGAATCACCAAGCCGCCATCCATCTCCGCGCCATGCAGTTGGGCGACGAAGCCTTTTTCTATCATTCCAATATCGGCAAAGAAATCGTCGGCATCATGCGCGTGGTCAAGACGGCCTATCCCGACGCCACTGACCCAACCGGCAAATTCGTGATGGTTGACGTCACGCCTGTGCGGGCGCTGGCTCAGCCGGTGACGTTGGCGCAGATCAAGGCAGACAAGCTGCTGCAAACTATGGTGCTGGTGCGCCAGGGGCGGCTTTCGGTTTCGCCCGTCACCGCCGCGCAATGGCGGCGGGTGCTGGCGTTGGCCGATACCGACTAAGGGTTGGTGCTGCCGAAAGCCCTGGTGCTGCGACGGTGAGTACTCGTGCTAGCGGGTTCGCGCGGCGCAAGAGCTGTCGCCTGATCCCTCGTAGCTTGCTCGTCACGTGACAGAGAATGATATTCCGCTAAGGCGCCTTTGACTTCTTTCGCGAAGGCAGCCTGGGCTTGGCTACCCAACCCACTGTTTTTCGCTTTTATCGCCACATCCATCGCCTCTTCGACATTGCGGTCGAAGCGCGTTTGGTAGCCCCTGGTCATTCTCTCGGCTTTTTCAGCAGCATCGGCCGGCGCGTCTTTTGCTCTGGCTGCATCCTGCGCGGCAAACATCTCTTCGCGCATATTCTTGATGCCTTTTTCAGCGTTTATAGCCCTAACCTGCTGGCCGAACATTCTATTGAATTGAACCGTTTGATCTTCGGTCAAATCGCCACGCCGCGCCAAGCGTGTGTCAATGCGGCTAGCCGGGTCACCAACTTCTTGACCGGTTTCTCGTCTGACGGCACCCTGATCGGTAATCACGCCATTTGCCGTTTCCTTGGGCATGACGGCGCGATAATTGGGACGGCCACCATGAGTCGGACGATGTGTCGCCGCCGTGGCGGCCGGAGCAGCCTCAGCGACCACGCGTTGCTGATCACCCGTAGCGCCGTCAGGCTTGCCTGCGGCTTCATGATGCGCGATCAACGCTTTTTTGGTCTCGACGCCAAAGGCGTCGCGCGTAGCCTTGTTGACATTCAGATCGCGCACGGCCGTTTCCATGCCGTTGTTCACGCGATTGTCGAAGGCGGACTGGTA
The DNA here is from genome assembly GCA_964494535.1 of uncultured Rhodospirillales bacterium. GTDB lineage: Bacteria > Pseudomonadota > Alphaproteobacteria > UBA9219 > RFNS01 > JAGOHT01. Next base: position 8,271 of record CAZBSB010000067.1, on the reverse strand, counting down.
GGTGCCGGCGAGTTTCCGTGCCGTCGTTGCTTCCGGCGAGTCGTCGGGCTTGCCTGCCGCCGCTGCTTGCGCCGCAACCATGTTCTTTTGATGCCTTTGAATGAGCTCCACGGCATTGGTGGCATCCACCTGCTGGGCGAACAATTTTTGGAATTGCGCCTTTTGTTCATCATTGAGCGTCACGGGCACCGCTGCTGCCGGCGCCTTGGCGCCCGTATGTTTATCCACCGGCTCTTGCTGCAGTGGCGCGCCGGCACGCGGGCCGCCATTATAGGCGGCTTGACGCACGGCATCGGCGCTGACGGCGGGATCGCCCTTGGTATTGTCAACGGCCACATGCATTTCGGGGCGAACGCCGCGCATCACGCCGGCTGGTGCGCCGAACGGCGCTTCGCCGACATTGTTCAATCCCTGACGTTGGCTCTTTAGTTGGGCAGCCAGCGCACGGGCTTCCGGTGTCGGCACATAGCCTTGCACGTCCAGCCCATGCAATTGCGCGTAAGCCCAGGCATTAGCCTTGAATGATTCGTCCGTGCCGCCGATGACCACGGATGCGTGATTCTGCGCCTTCATGCTCAGAATGCCGGTTTCGATCGCGATGATGTCTTTCGCCGCCGCCTTGTCGTAGCTGATGACCTGGTCAGCATTTACCGTCACCGCGCCACCGGATTTTAGGCCGAAAGTTTCACCGACCTTGAACGGCGCGTTATTGCCCGACAGCGGCGCCCACAACGCCTGCTGCACGTTGACGGCGCCTTGATTAGCGAAATTCTGCTTGCGTGCGTCAATGCCGCTAACCATTTGAGAAAGTCGCGTCGCCTCGGGCGTACCAGACTGCACCTGCGCCTTGGCCTTGGCCGCTAGCCTCTCCTGCTCTTCGATCTGATCGCGCTCCCATTGCCGGAAGATGGGATCGTTCCAGGGATCATACTGCCCGACATCACGGGTCTCGGGTTTGCGGGCAGTAGCGGCAGCAGCCATCGGTTCCTCCAGCGAACGAGAATTTTTACTTACTGAGAGCATTAAAGCAAAAAGGCGGTTAACCGGACAAGCAAGTAAAAAAGCGGTAGCATAAGCCAGCTATGCATTGAAATTTTAAGTGGTTAACCAAAGCTCGGCAAGAGTCACACTGTCTTGCGCTCAATCCCGTCGCAACACCAAATTCATGTTGCCGTGGCTGAGGCTGCTGTTAGCCCCGCTACCGGCCGCAAAGTCGCAAATCACGGCGTTATTCACGTCAAAGCGCACGTCCAGCGCCAGGCTTTGCTCGGCGCTGATGGTCATCACGCCCAAGCTGCCATCGCGCAGCTTCAGCAGTCCGCCGCTGCGGCACAGGCCGCTGCCGGCGTCCGGCTGACCCGCGCCGCAGGCCGGATAGGGCGTGCCGTTGGGCTGGGTGATGCTGGTGGTCAGGCTGCCGGTGCATCGCCGGCCATCGGCCGTCAGGCTATTGACGCTCAAGGAAACCTGTTGACCCAAGACCGGCAGCACGGCCTGGTAGCTGCCCGGCGGCAGGCTGACGCGTGATAAAAACGTGCCCACCGCCGCGCCGGCGCTGACGCCGGCGGCGTCGAACAAACGCGGGCTGCCGAAGCGCAGCGCGCTGCCATCGCTCCGCTCGAAGCCGATATTGTGCAGCGTGATCTGATATTGCCGTGCCGGCGCCACGCAACGGCCGCCGCCGCTCATATCCGTCATCGCGCAGCAGGGCGGCAGGTCGCCGCCAACCGGCGCGGGCGGGCAGCCGCCGGCCAATACTGGCGCACTCAGCATTAGCAGGGCGAGGGTTGAGGTAAGATAACGCATGGCTCTGCTCCTAATGGCCACGGCTGACCGTCACGGTCAGGCCGCTGCCGGCGGTGAGGGAACGACTGCGTTCCAGGATGATGCGATTCTCGCGCCGCACCTTGCCCAGCATGGCCTGGTGCAAGTCGCGTGTGGCAAATGGTTTGTCGGCTACCAACGGCGCGCCGTCCAGCAGCCCTGGTAAAGTTTCACTGTTCAGCTTGACGCGCAGCATCATGAACCCCTCGCTGTTGCCGCCCACATCATGCCGCGCCCCGCCTTCCACGCTCAGGTAACGATGCAAACTGGCCTCAGCGCTGACCTGGGCGCCGCGCACGCGCTTATTTTCCAACTTGTGATCCCAGACATAATATTTGCCGTAGATTTTTGCCCAAGGCAGATAGGGCAGCGCCGTCCCCAACTCCACATCCAGCCCGTTGGGCACCCGCTCCACGCTACCATCATTCAAGCTGCGTTGATTGAGGCCAAGATAGCCGTTGGTGGCAAAATCCAAGGGGCCATATTTGGCCTCCAGCCCCACTCCCATCCGATGGTGGCCACGCCGGAATTCATGATCATAAAAGAGATTGCCTCCCAGCAACAATTTATCATCCAGCATCAGTTGCCGATAACCGACGCCGGCATTGCCGGCAAAGCGCTGGCGGTCAAACATCCGGTAATTGGTCAGGCTCAGCTGGGTGAAGACAATCTTGTCTTGTTCAGCCGAACGCCACAGCGGCTGCACGGTCATGACTTCTAGCCCGCGCCAGCCATCCAGATCAAAATTCCCCGTGACCTCGATGCGCTGCAGCCAGGCCGGCAGCGGCCCGAATAAGCGCGTGACGATATCCTGATTGAGTTTCTGCGCCGCCAGCCCCTGCAGCTGCGCCACCGTCATGCTGCGGATGACGCTGCTCTCATTGGTGCCGAAACTGGCGCTGATCTGTTCCTGCGGGTCGAGCAGCGAATGCCGGCGCGATGCTTCGGTTGCCGCCTGCACCGGCGCCGTGCTCAGCACGGCCACCATCAATCCCATACTAAACTGACGAACCCTGCGCGCCGTCATCATGGCCTCCTGCCATGGACTGACCCTTTCGCGGGTATGAACACATCCTGTTACGACGCCGTAACAAGACGTCTTTCCCATGGGTCGAGCCCATGTTGCCAATATGCCACAAAAGTCTGACGATAGAGTTAAGATTTTATGAGCAAGTGCATTTTGTGTTGTGCTGGCAGGGCATTATCTGAGCATCTGCACAAAGTTGCTGCACTGCCCTTTGAGGCAAAATCACAGGAGTCGCCGCCGTTTGCGCGTTGTGTTATGAAGAAATTGTTAAAACAACGCCATTCACGAGGGAGAGCGTCATGGCCGCGAAATTTGAACTAAAGAGCAACGCCAAGGGTCAATTCAGTTTTAACCTGAAGGCCGGCAACGGCCAGGTCATCCTGACCAGCGAGACGTATGACAGCCGCGCCGCAGCCGAAAACGGCATTGAATCCGTGCGCAAAAACGCTGCCAGCGCCGACCGGTTCGAGCGCAAGACCAGCAAGAAAAACGAGCCGTATTTTGTCTTGAAAGCGGGCAATGGCGAAGTCATCGGCCGTAGCGAGATGTATAGCGCCGCCGCGGCGATGGAAAATGGCATCCAATCGGTGATGAAGAGCGCGCCCGGCGCCACGCTCGACGCTTCAGCCGCTGCCGCCTAAAGCGGAGTTTATTCCCGCCCGTAATCCTGCACGCGTTCGCGCCGGCCAAAATGCGGCTCAGCCGGGCGGGTGGCGGGCAGGCGTGGATTGGCGCCGCGATTTTGTGATTTGATCGTCAGTTTCTGCAAATCGCGCAGCAGCGGGCTGTCAACCGGCGGCGTGGCGAAGCGGTCGCGTTTCCGCCAGACAGCGGCCGCGGGCCAGAGCAATATTCTCAATCGGTCAATTATGCGCTGCATCATTTTATCCACCATAGGCGGCATTGGTTCGCCACCGAAATGACGTCTAAAACTGCCATAGAAGGTGGGGGGCGTCCGCTGGTTTTTCTGCGTTAACCAAAAAAATATATAACGCTCTGATAAATAACGAAAAAATAATAATTATCCCAAATGGAGTTGACAAATCAAGAGGCTTAAGTCTGGCAGACCCGGAACACCGCGAGGCAAGTGTCAATGCCTTCAAAGCGCAGATAGCCACAATGCCAATCATGCGACACAAATCATTGCGACTGCGGTTGACGCGATTAGGCGGATGATCACGCGCACGACGAACCGTTGACGGCAGACCGGTGCTGAGCTAATGTTCGCTTGCTCATAAGCCGAGAAATGCATCATGAGAGTGCAGCAAGGCTC
>CAZBSB010000067.1:0-4137 GCA_964494535.1 uncultured Rhodospirillales bacterium | reverse complement strand
CCTTTTTTGTTGCCCGAAAGGCAGATTAACCGTGACCAAGTCGCGTCCCTCTATTGGCCAAAAACCGGCGCCGGCCGGCGAGGCCTCTATTGCCATCTTGCGCGAGCGGGTGGAAGCGCAGGTTGCCGCTTTGGCCGAGCCAATTCTGGCCGGGTTGGGTTATGCGCTGGTGCGGGTGCAGTTGGCCGGCGCACGCGGTGGATTGACGCTGCAACTGATGGCGGAACGCCAGGACGGGCGCGCGATGCTGGTTGAGGATTGCCGCATCATCACGCAAGCCGTGGATGTGCCGCTGGATGAAGCCGACCTGATTCCCGGCGCCTATGCGCTGGAAGTCAGCTCGCCGGGCATAGACCGGCCGTTGACGCGGGAGAAGGATTTTGCGGATTGGGCAGGCTTCGAAGCGAAGATTTCGCTCGATCAGCCGCTGGACGGCCGGAAAAATTTCCGTGGCCTGCTGCAGGGGCTGCAGGACAATACAGTGCGGCTGCAGGTGGACGGGAAGAATTTCGTCTTACCCTTGGCGCGGATTGTCAAGGCGCAATTGGTGCTGACGGATGAACTCATTAAAGCCACGGCGGCGCGTGAAGCGGTGGCCGGCGCAAAACAACGCAACTAACCCTGGATCGAACGGAGACGAAAATGGAACTCTTGCATGTGGCTGATGCGGTCGCCCGCGAAAAAGGTATTGAACGCGATGAGGTGCTCGTAGCCATGGAGCAAGCCATCCAAAAAGCCGGTCGCACCAAATATGGCCATGAGCATGATATCCGCGCCACCATTGACCGCCGCACCGGAGAGATTGCCCTGCAGCGCTTCCTCGAAGTGGCGGAGCCGGTCGAGAACGGGTTCACCCAGATCACGGTCAAGGCGGCGCGTAAAGCCAAGCCGGACGCGGCGGTGGGTGATTTCATCATTGACGATCTGCCGCCGATTGATTTCGGCCGCATCGCGGCGCAAACCGCCAAGCAGGTCATCGTGCAAAAAGTGCGCGAGGCCGAGCGCAAGCGCCAATATGAGGAATATAAAGACCGCATCGGCGAGGTCATTAACGGCATCGTCAAGCGTGTCGAGTATGGCAATGTCACGGTGGATTTGGGGCGCGCCGAAGCCGTGCTGCGGCGGGACGAAGGTCTGCCGCGCGAGCATTTCAAGACCCAGGATCGCGTGCGCGCTTACATCTACGACGTGCGCGAAGAAGTGCGCGGGCCGCAGATTTTCGTCTCCCGCACTCACCCGATGTTCATGGCCAAACTCTTCGCCCAGGAAGTGCCGGAAATTTATGACGGTATCATCGAGATTAAGGCCGTGGCGCGCGATCCCGGCAGCCGCGCCAAGCTGGCGGTGGTCTCCAACGATCACAGCATTGACCCCGTCGGTGCCTGCGTGGGTATGCGCGGCAGCCGTGTGCAAGCGGTTGTTGGCGAATTGCAGGGCGAGAAGATTGACATCATCCCCTGGGCCGCTGATCCCGCGACCTTCGTGGTCAACGCGCTGGCGCCGGCCGAGGTCAGCAAAGTCGTGTTGGACGAGGAGAATAACCGCATGGAGGTGGTGGTGCCGGACGAGCAACTGTCGCTCGCCATCGGCCGCCGCGGGCAGAATGTCCGCCTCGCTTCCATGTTGACGGGTTGGGACATTGATATCCTCACCGAAAAGGAAGAATCCGAACGCCGCCAGGAAGAAGTCAACCGCCGCACCTCGCTGTTCATCGAGGCGCTATCGGTGGATGATGTCATCGCACACCTGCTGGTGGCGGAAGGCTTCACCCGCGTCGAGCAGCTGGCGGAAACGCCGGTGGACGAGTTGGCCGAGATCGAAGGCTTCGACGCCGAAGTGGCGCAGGAACTGCAGCAACGCGCCACCAACTGGCTCAGCGAACGCGCGGCGCAGCTGGAAAAACGCCGCCGCGATCTGGGCGTGGCTGAAGCCGTGCTGGCTCTGCCGCATATGACGCCGGAATTCGCCGTCAAATTGGGCGAGCAGGGCGTGAAAACGCTCGATGATGTGGGCGATCTGGCCAGCGATGAGTTGCGCGAATTGCTGGGCAACGATCAATTAACCGAAAGTCGTTCCAACGAGGTGATCATGGCGGCGCGGGCGCATTGGCGCCTAGGGCAAAGTTAGCCATGCGGAGCCTGACGCATGACCGTCACGGAGATTCCTGCCGCAGCTGACGACCTGGCACCGGATGACCTGGCTACCGGGCAGCGTCGCTGCCTGGTCACCGGCGCCGTGCTGCCGCGCGACCAGCTGCTGCGTTTCGTGGTGGATGATGCGGGGCGAGTCTGGCCGGACATCCTGGAAAAACTGCCCGGGCGCGGTGTCTGGGTCGGCTGCGCGACGGCGCAGCTTGACAAAGCCGTGCAGAAAAACCTCTTCGCCAAAGCCTTTCGCCGCGCTGTCATGGTTGACCCGACGCTCACCACCACGGCAGGCGCTCAACTACGGCAGCAACTTCTGAATTTGCTGGGTCTGTGCCGCAAAAGTGGCTTGACGGTGCAGGGGCTGCCCCAGGTGCTGGCTGCCGCGCAACAACGGCGCCTGTCCCTGCTGCTGCTGGCCACCGATGCCGGGCAGGACGGCCAAGACAAGCTGGCGGCCTACATCAAGCCGGTGGACATCATCCAACTGTTGGACAGCCCATCCCTTGGCCTGGCTTTGGGGCGCGACCAAGCGGTCTATGTCGGCCTGCCGCCGCATCGCCTCACCACGGCGCTGCGCGTGGCGGCGCAACGGTTTTCCGGCTTTTTTATAAAGGAAAACATTGCGCTCCCTGCCGCCTTGGCGCAAATTGGCGCCGCAACGTCGGGTATCGGCCATACCGATGGCGGTGGGTGTTTGCCCGATAAGTAATGCCCGATGAACAAGATTGTGACTGCAGGAACGATGACAGAGCAAGACGGCAAAAAAGTGCTTTCCCTGGGCGGTACGAAGCCCAAGCTGGAACTGAAGAAATCGGTGGATCCGAACGCGACCAGCGCTGGGCTGGTGCGCCAGAGCTTCAGCCATGGCCGTTCCAAGACGGTGGCCGTCGAGGTCAAGCGCAAGCGCGAGAATGAACCGGCAGCATCGCCGCGCGCCGTGACGTTGGAAGCCGGCAGCCAGCGCGCCGGCAGCCTGACAGCAACGCGTGCCACCTCAGGCGGCGCCATGCCGCGCCAATTGACGCAGGAAGAGCGCGAAGCGCGCGCCCGCGCGCTACGCGGCGCTGTGCTGGATGGCAGTGAAACACGGCGCAGTCATTTGCCACCGGTAGTGCCAACGCCCGCGCGGGCGCCGGTCGTGGAAACCAAAGCTGAGACTTCGCAGCCGCTGGACAGCGAATCACTGCGGCGGCGCGAATTGGAAGAGTTGCAACTCATCCAACAGCAGGAACGCACGGCGGCGGAATCGCGCAAGAAAGAAGATGAGGTGCGGGCGCGCGGTCTGGTGGAAGGCCGCCGCAGCGACGATGGCCGGATGCGCGCCGCGACGCGGTTGGGCGACAGCCCGGGCAGTGCTACGGCGCGGCCGCCCTTGTCGCTGCCCGGCCGCCCGACGACGACCGAGGAAGATGATGGCGGCGCGCGCGGCCGGCGTAAACGTCCGGGCGCTGACGTGCCAACACGTGCCAGAACAGGCGACAAGCGCCGCGATGGCCGCGTCACGATGCAGCGCATGTTGCAAGGCGAGGAGGGCGAGCGCACTTATAGCGTCGCCTCCATGCGCCGCCGCATCGAGCGCGAGAAGCGCCAGCTCAATCAACAGCAAGACCAGCAGAAGATGGCGCGCGATGTTGTGGTGCCGGAAATCATCACGGTGCAGGAGCTGGCCAACCGCATGGCCGAGCGCGCCGGCGATGTCATCAAGGCGCTGATGAAACTCGGCATCATGGCCACCATCACCGAAAATATTGATGCCGATACCGCCGAGCTGGTGGCCTCCGAATTCGGCCATCGCGTCAAGCGCGTCACCGACGCCGATGTCGAGCAGGTGCTGGTGGATCAAGGCGACCAGGATACGGATTTGCATTCGCGGCCGCCGGTGGTCACCGTCATGGGGCATGTGGATCACGGCAAGACCTCGTTGCTTGATGCGTTGCGTCAGGCCAATGTTGTGGCCGGCGAAGCCGGCGGCATCACCCAGCATATCGGC
>CAZBSB010000066.1:6470-10582 GCA_964494535.1 uncultured Rhodospirillales bacterium | reverse complement strand
ATTGCTCTAACTTATGGGCAGTGCTTCGCGCTCCGTGACAATCCAGTCCAGCCTGGCATCCGTGCCACCGACCGGAATGTCATCGCATTCCTGTCCGGCGAAAGCGATGCCGATAGCCTGTATCGCGGCCTCGCGCCGCAGCAGCGCCACCGTGCGGTCATAATAGCCGCCGCCATAGCCCAGCCGATTGCCCTGCCGGTCGAAGGCGAGCAACGGCAACAGCAACACCCGCGGCACGACGATGGGCGCGGACGGCAACGGCTCCATCACGTCCAGCACCCCTTTGATTAAAGCATCGCCTGGCCGATAACGTCGAAACGCCAGCGGATGCCCGCGCCCCAGGACAACGGGCAAAGCCAGATCGTAACCGGCTACAACCAGCGCCTCGTTCAACGCGTCCATATCCATCTCGCTGCCGCGCTGATGATAGGAGCTGACAACACCGCCAGGCGCCCAGGCCGCCGGCTCTTGCGCCCGCACTTGCTGCAGCAAGCGATCGGCTACCTGCGCGCCCGCCATTGGGCACAGCGGTTTTAAAGTCTGGCGGTGTGCTTCGGCTTCAAGCCGTAATTGCCGTTTGCGCTGTTTGATATCGGGTTGCGTCTCGGTCATGGGCGCCAAACAGCGTATGAAAATAGCTTTGCACGATCAAACCGGATGGTTCGGTGGAAGAGCCGCTTGGCCGTTGGCTCACCTCCCTCGTGACCTGCAACAAGCAGGTGGGCGCCATGTGTCCGGAACCACGGCTCCGGTCAGGGACGGCTCCCGAGGTATCGTTATCGGCCGCGGGGAAAACAGAGCCTGGCGCACCGCGCAGCCCTTCCACCGCATGATTTAGGCATTTCGGCCGCAGAATGCAAGCGATGCTGCTGGTTAATGCGGACGGGTACGTCAGGCGTTGCCCGCCGCCGTGGTAAGATGATCAAGGCGATCCTGCATCCGCGCAATCACCTTGAGCAGCATCTCTTCCTCATTCGCCGCCGACACGGCCGGATGCGTCGGCGCCTGGCGCCGATTCTCGCGCAAATCCAGCACTTCGTCGGCCAGCATCATGCAGGTGAGCATGAACAGCCGCGTTTCCGTGGTGTTGCCGATGCTGCCGGCCACGTCATGCATCCGCTGCTCGACATAATGCGCCAATTCCTGCACCCGCCGCTCCTGGCCTTCCGGACAGGCCAGCTGATAATCGCGGCCATAGAGACTGACAATGACTTTAGGCATGGCAACCATCCTTTCCGGCGCGGCTTCGTTCAATCGCGCAACACATGCTCAACCCGGGCAATCGCCTGATCCAACCGCGCCGCGACTTTTTGCGCCAGCGCCAACGCATTGGCCTCCCGCGCCCGGCTATGGCGCAACGCATCCTGCTGGCGCTGCACATGGTCACGATACTGATCATCCCGCACCAGAAGATTTTCTTCCAGTTCGGCAATCCGCTGGTCAAGCGCCGCGAGGGCGCTGGGAAGTCGCTGCATTGTGGCCATCCTTGCCTCAATCCTTAATGATTCGTTACCCTAGCCGCAGCGCCGGAGTCGCGTCAATTGAGGAGCGGCATTCTGAGTGCAGATTCGTGTCACCAGAGCGGCACGAAAACCACGACAGCTCATGAAGCACGGTAAACCTGCCGTGTATCAAGAAATCTGCCAGATTTTCTTGGGTCATTCGCACGCCGCCCTCACGTCTCCAAAGAGTCAAGAGAAAGGCAGCGCGTCAAACTGCAGCACGACTTTGGGCTTTGCTGACAGAATACACCCCATCAAGCCCACATACCGCCAATCATACTGCAAAGAAGGTTTTTTGGGTAGCCCGAGGACGACGCTGTAGCTCGCCCAGCAGCACGGCCGCGCATCCACACCTGGCCACCTATCCTATGCGCCCATTTACATAAACAAGGGTCTGCAGCAAAACGATCTTCAATTCTGAGAACCTGATCGCGCTCTGCGCTGCATGGCTCGCGCCGCAGCCTCATCTCGCTTAACCTGTGCTTGGATTTCATTCAGACTCTTTTGGGCTTTGCTCTTGATTTGCTCGACATCGCCTTCACCGTCCTGATCCGCCCCCGCCTTGCGCGCGCCACTCCTTGCGCGATTGCGCGCCTGCGACCGTTGCCAAGCCTGTTCACCCACTTCATCCATTTGACACTGATGAATAGCGTTCCTATTCCGGGCAATCTCATCCCCGGTCATATTAGACGTGACACAACCTGTACCATAACTGTCCCGATACCCCGTGTCGCCCCCCGCATCCCCGCCGCCTACAGCAGGTTGTGTAGGCAAAACAATGACATCTTCGATATTTGCCAGTTTATTGCAATCAAAGGCCGTTACGCGCGATCCTGGCGCGCCAGGTGACGTTGCGCCACGCGGCAAAATATACGCCGTTTTAACGCCATCGAAACAGGTCAACGTCTGACCATTGAGCCGATAGCGCGCTTTAACTTGCGACTTGCCACTCGCCATCGCCGTGCCGCCTTTGACACCTTCGGTAACCGCATCGCCCACGGCGTTACCCAAATCGCTCAAGCCGTCGCCCAGCGCATCAAGCAGATCAGCCCGCGCGTACCCCGGAAGAACCACAGAAGACGTAATAAACCATAGGCCGGCAAGGCACAAAAGACAGCTGCGCGACGACATGCTTCAACTCCATGAACACCAGGTGACCACAAACTCGCTCAGGCTAACTTAATAATCTCCAATTGTGTCAAAGCTGTGATTGTCGAGGAGTGTAATGCGAGAATCTACAGCAACAAAAAAGGGCGACCCCGTAGGATCGCCCCCAGAAAAGCCCCACATTCAATTCACTTCGGCTTTGGCGCACCCACATTGGCTTGCTGCAAAATTGACGTAAAGGACGCCGTCGCATCGCGCTGAATTTGCGCCACCTGCGCTTCAGTGCTGGGGGCAGCAGCACCGCCGCTGGGGGCTGCTGCACCGCCCGCACCCGCCCGCGCCTGAGCCTGACGCGCCTGCGACCTTTGCCAAGCCTGTTCGCCCACGCGCTCCATTTGGCATTGATGAATCGCGTTTCTGTTCCGGGCAATCTCATCTCCCGTCATATTAGGCGTGACACAGCCAGTGCCATACGCATCCCGATACCCCGTGTCAGATTGACCGGTTCGCGTACCGCCAGCGCTCCCCCCCCCGGCAGGAGGGAAAACGATCACGCCCGCCTCAACCAAGCGGTCAGCATTGTTGGGCAATGCGCGCCCGTCACGCGTGGTGATCAACAGCGGCGTACCAGTGGCCTGCCCCGGGCTAGTCATATTGGCGGGACCGACATAACAAGCCTCGATGCCGGTGAAACAAGTGACGGTCGTGCCGTTGGCTTGCACCATCCGACCACGCACCGTGTTGCTGTTCACAGCGGTATGAGCAGTATTGACGCCATCAACGACAGTCTGCGCCCCTTGACCCGTTTGCTGAACTGCCGCGTTGGCATCCCGCAGCACGCCACGGAAAAAATTTCCCACGCGCGACCCGCCTTGTTCGGCTTGCGCTGCCGGTGCTGGTGCGGCGCTTTGCGCGTTGGCGTTCGCCGGCGACAAAATCATCACCGCGGCAGCCATCGCTGCGGCGACGACCGGTACAGTGCGCTTTTCCATATGACCCATTGTTGTTCTCCTCAGGTCTTGGGTTGTGGTTTCACCAATGACCATCGCGCTTTTGGGGACGCTTGTCATGCAGGAAATTAATCAAACAATAATTTCGTAATCTTATCAGTCTGACGGGCGCAACTTTATTGCAACGCAATGCGCTTTATCATGCAAATTCTTGCCAAAACTTGGTCTTTGAGCGTTTAATTCTTAAGCAGCCCGAAAATCACGCTCCGCAGGGCGCTGATGCCGTAACCGGTTTGGCTACTGGTGATCAAAATATCGCCATACGCCGCCGGATGCGTTTTGAGTTGCTCAGTCGTTTTTTCCACCAGTGCCGGCAACGCGGCGGCGGCCACGGCATCCACTTTGGTCAGAACAATTTGATAGAGCTGCGCGGCGCGATCCAGCTCGTCCAGCATCGTCTCGTCCGTGCCGATGAGGCCGTGGCGTGCGTCTACCAGTACAAAACAGCGTTTCAGCACGGTGCGCGAACGCAGATAGTGTCTGAGCGTGCCTT
>CAZBSB010000066.1:0-6460 GCA_964494535.1 uncultured Rhodospirillales bacterium | reverse complement strand
GCCACCTTGTTTTTGGGCGCCTTAGCATAACCATAGCCCGGCACATCCACCAGATAGCACCGATCTTGCAGGCGGAAAAAATTCAGCTGCTGGGTGCGCCCGGGCGTGGCGGAGACATGCGCCAGCTTGCTCTGCCCGGTGAGCGCATTCAGCAACGAAGACTTGCCGGCATTCGAGCGACCGATAAAGACGAATTCCGGCAGATGCGGCGGCGGCAGCGCCGCCGGATGCGCCGCGCCGAAAGCGAAGACGCAGCCGCCGGTGAAGAACGCCTCAGCACGCGTAGTCATCAATGCTTCATCATGCGACGGAAAATCAGATATTGCTGGGCGATGGAGATGATGTTGCTCCAGGTCCAGTAGATGATGAGGCCGGAAGCCATGGTGGGCGCCAGCATGATGGTGAAGACCACCGGCATCCACATGATGACTTTGGCTTGCAGCGGGTCGGGCGGCTGCGGACTCATTTTCTGCAGATAAAACATGCTGGCGCCCATCAAAATCGGCCAGATGCCGATATGCAGGAAGGCGGGCGGCGTGAAGGGCAGCAGGCCGAACAAGTTAAAAATCGTCGTCGGATCGGGCGCCGACAAATCCTTGATCCAGCCATAAAACGGCGCGTGACGCATGGTGATGTCAATGAACAGCACTTTGTAGAGCGCGAAGAAGATCGGCAGTTGTGCCAGCAACGGCAGACACCCGGAGAGCGGCGAGATTTTCTCGCGCCGATATAACTCCATCATTTCGATACTGAAACGCTGCCGGTCATCTTTGAAGCGTTCCTGCAAGCGCGTCATTTCCGGCTGCAATTGCTTCATGCGCGCCATGGAGCGATAGGAACGGATGCCCAGCGGCAGCACCAGCAATTTGACGATCACGGTCAGCACCAGAATGGCCAGCCCGACATGGCCGATAGCCGCGCCCAGCCAGTTCAACAGCCACATCAGCGGCTTGGTCAGTATGCGGAACCAACCGAAATCAATCGCCAGTTCAAATTTATCAATATTCAGATCGTCGCGATAAGCGCGCAGCAGCGCCAGTTCCTTGGCGCCGGCGAACAGGCGGCGGCGATGTTCAGCGCTGCCTTTGGCCGGCACGGTCAGCGCCGCGCCGCGGAAATCCACCTGATAGCGCCCGTCTTCCAGCTTCTGCTCCGGCGCCTTGGCATAGCGGAAGGTGGCGCTGATTTTTTCGTCCGCGTTCGGAATCAGCGCGCTCAGCCAATATTTATCGGAAAAACCCAGCCAGCCACCCACGCCGGTTTCCGCCGTTTCCACGCTTTCTTCCAGGCTGCTATAGCTGTGCTCGCGCAGCACGCCGCCTTCAAACACGCCCATGGGTCCAACATGACCGAGGCCGATATCCTGCATCGGTGGCCGCGTCTGGTGCATCAGGCGGGCATAGGGATGCAGGGTGACCGGCAGGTCGCCGTCATTGGTCACGCGGTCGGTCACCGTGAACATAAAATGGTCGTCCAGCGCGATGTGCCGCTCGAAGCGCAGGCCGCGGCCATTATCCCAGCGCAGGGTAACAGCACCACCGGCGGTCAAGGCGCGGTCATCCGTCTGCCAGACGGTTTTTTCATCTGGCACCACCACGGGCGCGTCGGAGAGCCAGCCGAGATCGGCATAATAACCCGGGTGCGGGCGTGGCGAACCGGCGGGCGAGAACAAGGTGATCGGCGGGCTGTCTTTCGTCACCGTCTCGCGGTAATGCGGCAGCGTGAGGTCATCAAAGCGCGCGCCGGTGAGGTTGAGAGAGCCATGCAGATGCTGGCCGGCGATGGCCAGGCGCGCTGTGGCGGCGATCAAGCCGGCACGATCTTTGGGCAGTTCCGGCGCGACTTCTGGCACGGTTTTGTCGGCCGCCTTGCTGGCTTCGGCCAGCGCCGCGGCGCGGCGCGCGGCATCGGCGCGCGGCTTTTCATAAAAATAATGGAAGCCCAGCAGCACCAGCATGGAGAGAATGACAGCCATGAACAAATTGCTCTGGCTGGGTCCGGGATTATTCATGCTTGGCGCTTCCTGTCGCAGGCGTGGAGGACGGTGCTAACGGCGTGCCGGCCACCGCCTCGCAGCGCGGCGGCACCGGATCATAACCGCTGCCGCCCCAAGGATGGCAACGGCAGATGCGGCGTATCGCAAAGCCGGTGCCGCGTAAAGCCCCATGTTGAGCCAGCGCTTCCAGCGCATAGGCGGAGCAGCTGGGGCTAAAGCGGCAATGGGGGCCGAGCAGCGGCGAGATGGCGTAGCGATAGACCATGATGCCACCACGCAGCGCTTTGACCAGCGGGTTGCTCATGCGGCCTTGTTAAGCGCGTTGAGTTTTTTCAGGGCGTAAAGCAAGTCACCGCGCAACAGCGTGAAATCGCGGGCGATGGTCTCCGTCTTGGCGATCAGCACATAATCGCCGGGCTGGGCGCGTTGGGGCAGCACTTCTTGTGCCAAGGCGCGCAGCCGCCGCTTAGCACGGTTGCGCGCCACGGCGTTGCCCACGCGTTTGCTGGCCGTTAGACCGAACAAAACAGCGCCATCGTCACGCGGCCGACGCTGCAGCACCAACCCATGCGTGGCGCAGTGTTTATGCGCGGCGGCGGCCAGAAATTGGGCGCGCTTTTTCAGAATACCGAGAGCAGGCGGAGTCGGAACAGGCGCGGCGGCAGAAAGCATGGCCAACAACGCCGAAAAACTTCAGGCCGAAAGGCGCTTGCGCCCCTGGGCGCGGCGGCGGGCGACGACCTTGGCGCCATTCTTGGTGGCCATGCGGGCACGGAAGCCATGACGGCGTTTGCGTACCAGCTTGCTGGGCTGATAAGTGCGTTTCACTGGGTTACTCCATTGACTAAGAACCGGCCTTATAGGGGAAAGCGCTACGCTGAGTCAAATATTAAGCGCCAGCGGGGGCGGCGAGATTGCGCTTGTCCGGTTTCCGGCCTTTGGCTAGGTTCAGCGCCATATTAACCAATGGGAGAAATGGGATGTTCGCGCGCGATTATCTGACGCTGGAGGATGTGGCGGTGACCGGTAAGCGGGTGCTGCTGCGGGCGGATTTGAACGTGCCGGTCAAGGGCGGCAAGATCACGGATCTAACGCGTCTCGAACGGCTGCAGCCCACCATCCACGCGCTGCGCGACAAGGGCGCCAAAATCATCCTGCTTTCCCATTTCGGCCGGCCGGACGGCAAGCCGGTGCCGGAGTTTAGCCTGCAGCCGGTGGCGGCGGCACTGGGCAAAATCCTCGACCAGACGGTGGTCTTCGCACCCGACTGCGTCGGGCCGGTCGCGGCGAATGCCGTGCAGGATGTGCCGGCCGGCGGCGTGCTGGTGCTGGAGAATACGCGCTTTTATGGCGGCGAAGAGGCCAACGACCCCAAATTCGCCGCCGACCTGGCCAAGCTGGGCGATGTGGTGGTGATGGACGCCTTCTCCGCCGCGCACCGCGCCCACGCCTCAACGGCGGCACTGCTGGAGCTGCTGCCCGCCGCGGCCGGCCGCTTGATGCAGGCGGAGTTGGATGCGCTGGCCAAGGCGCTGGAAATGCCGCAGCGGCCGGTGGCGGCGATTGTGGGCGGTGCCAAGGTTTCCACCAAGCTGGGGGTGCTGACGCATCTGCTCGACCGCGTGGATGTGCTGGCGCTGGGCGGCGGCATGGCCAACACTTTCCTGGCGGCGCAGGGCAAACCGATCGGCAAATCGCTCTATGAAGCCGAGATGCTGCCGACGGCGCGGGACATCATGGAAAAGGCGGCGGCGCGCGGCTGCACGATCGTGCTGCCGCAGGATGTGGTGATCGCCACGGAATGCAAGCCGGGCGCCGCGGCGCAGACGGTGGCGGCCGATGCCGTGCCGCCGGAGCAGATGATTTTGGATGTCGGCCCCGCTAGCACGACGGCGCTGGCCGCCAGTCTGGCCAAGTGCCGCACGATTGTCTGGAACGGGCCGATGGGCGTGTTCGAAGTGCCGCCCTTCGACCGCGGCACGCGGGAGGTGGCGTTGGCGGTGGCGAAGCTGACGCAGGAGCAGCACATCACCTCCGTGGCCGGCGGCGGCGAAACGGTAGCGGCTCTGGCCGTGACGCAGCAGACCGAAAACCTAACCTATGTCTCCACCGCCGGCGGCGCCTTTTTGGAATGGCTGGAAGGCAAAGAACTGCCCGGCGTGACGGCGCTGAAGCAGGCCAAAAAGCGGCTGCAAAAGGTGGCGTGAGACAGCGCAGAGTATGGATGTCGCGTGCTTGAGTGACTGCAACTACTGATCGGCCTTGTCACGAAATTCTGCGGCTTCGGCGATGTTGCGTGGGTGATATTTTTCAGGGCCGATATAGTGCTGGTTATTCCCAAAAAGAAGCACCTTGTCGGTGTTCCAGGCAATGTGCTGGACACCATCAAGAATCTCTGCGGCGATGTCACGCGTTAGGATATGATGGCGCTCAACGATGTTGCCATTTATTTGCCTAACCGTTAGATAGCCATCGGGGCTAAAGTAGGGAAAATTATAGCGCATGCTGATTTGAGCAATTTTTCTACCATCAGGGCTTGGCTCGCTGCGCAAAACAATTTCCTGTGATAACCAGAAATGGGCAGCAATTGAGACCAAAGCAAATACTAAGCACACATTAAACTTCGTATCTTTCTGCATCTATTGTTCCGTCCGCATCAACCGCCCGCCCACCCGCACGGGGCGGATGGATTGCGCGAGGCCGGTTTGGTCGTGCGTCACGATATAACAGCCGCAGAGCGTGGCTTCGCCGTCTGCGGGGCTTAATCGGTCGGTCGGCAATTTGCGGGTGAATTTGGCGATGGGGATTTCCTTCTTCATGCCGATGACGCTGTCATAATCGCCGCACATGCCGGCATATGTCTGTTAGAGTGACTATAGCAGCTTAACGATTGCCCCTTTCGCCAATATCCCTCAGCAATTTGGCGCGCAGCTCCGCATCGTCCCAGTTCAGGTCGCCGGCCACGCGCCACACCACATCGCCTTGCGGATCGAGCAAAATCGTGGTCGGCAGCCCTAGCACCTTCAACCTGACCGCATCATCCTTCCGGTCCAGCAGGTAAAGTGGCAGACCACTTAACCCCAGGCGGCGGTAAAACGCGGCGACTTTATCCGGCTTGCCGACTTCCACCGAAACCGGCAGCACCGTGAATTTTTCGCTGCCTAGGCTTTCCTGCAGCCGCTGCAGGCTCGGCATCTCCTGCACGCACGGCGCACACCAGCTGGCCCACAGATTAAGCAGCACATATTTGCCGGTAATCAGCTCGCTCAGCTGGGCGGTTTCGTCATAGGCATTGCGGAGCGTTACATCCGGCAGCCCTTTGGCCATGGCCGGCCACGCCAGCAGGCATAGTAAAACCAGTAATCGCAGCATTTTTCTTCCTCACCCGCGCCATCATACGCAAAATTCCGGCTGACACCATGCTTTTGCCCCTTTACACTGCTGGCATGCAAAAAACTGCGCTGCTTGCCCTGCTTTGTGTCATCCTCGCCGCCTGCGGCGTCAAGCCGCGCGCAGTTGACCCACCGGACGGTCAGCCCAACCAATATCCCCGCACTTACCCCAACCCTGCCGAGCCATGAGCCGTCATTTCGCGTGGCGCGATGGCCGCCTACATGCCGAAGCCGTGCCGGTGGCGCGCATCGCCGCCGCCTGGGGCACCCCGTTTTATTGTTATAGCCAAGCGACCCTGCAGGAGAATTATCGCGCCTTCGCGGCAGCGCTGGCCGATCTAAAGCCGCTTATCTGCTATGCCGTAAAGGCCAACGGCAATCTTTCCGTCATTCGCACGCTGGCGGAAAGCGGCGCGGGCGCGGATGTTGTTTCGGTCGGCGAGATGCAGCGCGCTTTAGCGGCTGGCGTGCCGGCGGACAAAATCATCTACTCGGGCGTCGGCAAAACACCGGCAGAGATCACGGCCGCCGCCACGGCCGGCATCTATCAATTTAACGCCGAAAGCGTACCGGAACTGGCGGCGCTCAATGCCGTTGGGCAGAGCCTGAACCGGCGCTTGCCCGTGGTGCTGCGCATCAACCCGGATGTTGACCCACGCACTCACGCGAAAATCGCCACCGGCCAGAAGGAAACCAAATTCGGCATCAATCTTTCCGAGCTACCGGCAGCCTTGGCGGTGCTGCACACCGCATCACACCTGGATTTTTGCGGCATCGCGCTGCATATCGGCTCGCAGCTCACCGAGTTGGAACCGTTTGATCAGGCCTTTGCCGTCACCGCCGCGCTCATCCGCGAATTGCGCGGACAGGGACATGATATCCGTCGCGTTGATGTCGGCGGCGGCCTGGGCATTCGCTATGACGCCGAAGAACCGCCTGACCCCGCCGCCTACGCCGCGCTGGTGCGCCGCCATTTCGGCGACCAAAACCTGCATATCGGCCTGGAACCCGGCCGCCGTCTCGTCGGCGATGCCGGCATCCTCGTCAGCCGCGTCATTTACGCCAAAACCGG
>CAZBSB010000065.1:8411-10590 GCA_964494535.1 uncultured Rhodospirillales bacterium | reverse complement strand
CACCAGGCCGTGTGCTCCTCGATGAAGCCGAGCTTGTGCGCGAATTTCGGGTTGGCCGCGGGGTCAGGAATATCGCCGCCGGCCGGCACATAGAGGTTGTGCAGTTCGATGCCGTTGGCCAGCTCCGCCTGGGCGTGGCGGCAATCCTCGCGCCCCTGCCAGTGGCGTACGTCTGGGTTCTTGAGCGGCTGGCGCGCCAGAATCGCCACGCCGTTATAGCTTTTCATGCCGCTGACATGCTGGTGCGGATAGCCGGCTTCGGTCAGCGCCGATGCAGGAAAATCCGCGTTCTGGCACTTGATTTCCTGCAGGCAGATGACATCCGGCTGCTGTTCGGCCATCAGACGCAGCAGTAGGGGCAAACGCAAGCGAACAGAGTTAATATTCCAGGTGGCGAGGCGCATGACGAATCAATTCCAACATGTAATAATCAAGGGCTTAATCTTTAGCCGCAACCTGGCCGCTCGCCAAAGGATTCCGCCGAAATTCTCCCATGCAAGCCCATTCGCCTGATCCATCTGCTGCTACTGCCCAAGCGGCATCACCCAGCCTGTTGAACAGCCTGCCGGTTGTCAAATGGCTGTTGCGCGCGCAATGGGCGCTGGTGGTGCTGGCCATCGTCATCATTTTCAAAGACGCGCTGCTGCCCTGGCTGGCGCCGGAGCCGGATAATCGCGCCGTGCAAATCGTGGTCGTGCTGATGCTCTTGGCCAGCCTGCTGGCCATCGGCTGGATGCTGCGGCGCGCGCATTTTTTCGCCCGCCAGGAAGTGCTGCTGCGCGAGGCGTTCCACAGCGTGCTGACGCCGCAGATCATCACGGACGAGCATGGCCAGGTGGTGTTGAGCAACCGCGCGCTGGATGGTTGGATCGACATTGTCAATCAGAATGCCGAAGCCGCGCTGGCCTCGCGCTTCGTTACGCCGGGGGAGGAAGGCAACGAGCTGGTGCAGTTGGGCAAGATGGCGCGCGCTGGCCAGGTGGCGATCGCGGAGCTGCCGGTGCGAAGCAACAGCAAGATCATCGAGTGGCGGCGCGTGACCACGCGGCAGCTGCCCGGCTGGCCCGGCTATTTGCAATGGCGGTTTGAGGATATCAGCGAGCGGCGGCGCATGGAGCGCGCCATGCGCGAGGAGCAAGCCAAGCTGGTTGATTTCATGACCAACGCGCCAGTCGGCATCTATTCGGTGGACCAGCATGGGCGGTTCCGCTTCGTCAATAAAACCTTGGCCGAATGGCTGGGCTGCCTACCGGAGGATTTGGTCAATAACGGCGTGCGGCTGCATGAGGTGCTGGCCGTGCCGCTCAAGGACGCGCCGCCGCACGCCTTCGACGCCGACAAGCCGGAGAAGAAGAACGGCGAAACCGTTATGCGGAACCGCGACGGGTTGCAATTCCCCGTCGCCATCACGCAAACCATCGTAGCCAGCGACGACGGCAGTACGCTCCGCACCCGTTCCGTGGTGCGCGATCTGCGGCCTGAGCGCGAATGGCAGATGGCACTCAATGTTTCGGAGCAGCGTTTCGAGCGCCTGTTCGCCCAGGCGCCCATTGGCGTCGTGCTGCTCAATGCCGATTTGACGATGATCGAATGCAACGAGGCGCTGGAAAAGATGCTGCGCCGGCGCCGGCCGGCGCTCATCGGCACCGCCTTTGCCGAATTGATGAAGCCGGACGTCAGGCAAACCAATGCGGCGTTGCTGCAGGAGGCGCTGGCTGGCAAGGAAAATTTGCGTCCGCTCGAGATGCATCTCTTTGGCGACAAGCAGGTCGTGGCGCTGGTCTATGTCAAGCAGTTTGCCACCATGAGCAAGGAAGGAGGCAACCCCGCCGCGCAAAACGGGCTGGTGCTGTATTTCATTGACGTGACCGAACAAAAATCCATGGAACTGCAATTCGCGCAATCGCAGAAGATGCAGGCCATCGGCCAGCTGGCGGGCGGCATCGCGCATGATTTCAACAATTTGCTGACAGCGATGATCGGCTTCTGCGATTTGCTGCTGCAGCGACACAAGCCGGGCGATCAAAGTTTTGCCGATATCATGCAGATCAAACAAAACGGCAACCGCGCCGCCAATCTGGTGCGGCAGTTGCTGGCGTTCTCGCGCCAGCAGACTTTGCAGCCCAAGCTGCTGAGCCTGGTGGATGTGCTGGCGGAATTGTCCAACTTGTTGCGGCGG
>CAZBSB010000065.1:0-8401 GCA_964494535.1 uncultured Rhodospirillales bacterium | reverse complement strand
CATCGGCCCCAGCATCACGCTCAACCTCACGCATGGTCGCGCGCTGGCGCCGGTGCTGGTTGACCAAGGGCAGATCGAGCAGGTCATCATCAATCTGGTCGTCAATGCGCGCGATGCCATGCCCTATGGCGGCACGGTGATGATCAAGACGGACAATCACCGCCAGGAAACGCCGGTGCAGCACGGGCAGGACGAAATGCCGCCGGGCGATTATGTCCGCATCGAGGTGACGGATGTTGGCAGTGGTATTCCGCCGGAAATCATCGAACGCATTTTCGAGCCGTTCTTTTCCACCAAGGAAGTGGGGCAGGGGACGGGGCTTGGACTCTCGACGGTCTATGGCATTGTGCGGCAGACCGGCGGGTTCGTGGATGTGCAAAGCACGGTCGGCAAAGGCACGGTCTTCAGCATTTTTCTGCCCGCGCATCAGCACAAGGAAATGCCCAAAACCGAAACCGAGGTGGAAGAGGCCAAGGAAAAATCCAACGCCGACCTCACCGGTGCGGGCACCATCTTGCTGGTGGAAGATGAAGACGCGGTGCGCGTCTTCTCGTCACGCGCTTTGCGGAACAAGGGTTATATCGTGCTGGAAGCGCGTAACGGCGAAGAGGCGCTGACGGTGCTGGCCAAGGAAAACGGCAAGATTGATTTGCTGATCAGCGACGTGGTGATGCCGCAGATGGACGGCCCCACCATGATGGCCAAAGTGCATGAGCAATGGCCGCAGATGAAGGCCATCTTCATTTCTGGCTATACCGAAGACAAATTCCGCGACCAGCTGAAGGCCGGGGAGGTGGTGCATTTCCTGGGCAAGCCCTTCACGCTCAAGCAGTTGGCCGCCAAGGTAAAAACCGTGCTGGTAGGCGATGCCGCGCCCTAATTCACGTCCTAAACCACCGCCTATGCCGCTGTGTGCAAGTAAGCTATATAGTTACACGGAATTATTCCCCCCCCCCTTGCGGGAGGGGTTAGGGGAGGGGTTAGCGCAGAAAGCCCACTCATGGGATTTTAGGGATTTCGGAGACGTCATGACAGACAATTTACGCACGACCGACGCCATCTTCTTCGGCAACGGCAGTCTTGACTGCGATGCGGCTGAGCGCGAATGCGCGGTGGCGTTGCAGGGTGCGGATGACGGCGAACTGTATCTGGAATATCAGCAAAGCGAAAGTTTCAGCTGGGATGACGGCAAACTGAAGGCCGCGAGCTTCGATGTCACGCAAGGCTTCGGCCTGCGCGCCGTGGCGGGGGAAGCGGCGGGCTATGCCCACGCTTCCGTGCTGGACGCGGCGGCGCTGCGTCGCGCGGGCGAAACCGTACGAGCAGTGCATCAGGGTTATGCCGGCACATTTTCCGCCGCGCCCGCCGGCACCAATCGCCAGCTTTATGTGCCGGACAATCCGTTGCAGTCACGTGATTTCGCGGCGAAGATCAAACTGCTGCAGGAGATAGACGCCTATGCCCGCAGCCGCGACAGCCGTGTGCAACAAGTCAGCGTTGCCCTGCTGGCCACCTGGCAGGCGGTGCAGATCATCCGCCCTGGCGGTGTGCGCGTGGCGGATATCCGGCCGCTGGTGCGGCTCAATGTTTCCATCGTCGCTCAGCAAAACGGGCGCATGGAAGCGGGCTATGACGGCGCTGGCGCCCGCGCCAATTATGATTTGTGCTTTGCGCCGGAAAACTGGCAAGGCCAGGTTGACGAGGCTCTGCGCCAGGCGCTGGTGAATCTGGAAGCGGCGCCAGCGCCAGCCGGCGAGATGACAGTGGTGATGAACAATGGCTGGGCGGGCGTACTGCTGCATGAAGCCATCGGCCACGGCCTAGAAGGCGACTTCAACCGCAAGGGCACCTCTGCCTTCAGTAAGCTGATGGGGCAGCGCGTGGCGGCGCCCGGCGTAACGATCGTGGATGACGGCACGCTGCCCAACCGACGCGGCTCGTTGACCATTGATGATGAAGGTACGCCGAGCCAATGCACGACTTTGATCGAAGACGGTATTCTGACCGGCTATATCTATGATCGGCTGAACGCTCGCCTGATGGGCAAGCACTCCACCGGCAATGGCCGGCGCGAGAGTTTCGCGCACAAGCCCATGCCACGCATGACCAACACCATCATGCGCGCCGGCACGGTGCCGGCCGCCGACATCATCGGTTCCGTCAAGCACGGCCTCTATGCCGCGAATTTCGGCGGCGGCCAGGTGGATATCACCAACGGCAAATTCGTGTTCTCGCTGTCTGAGGCCTATGTCATCGAAAATGGCAAACTCAAACATCCGGTGAAGGGCGCCACGCTCATCGGCACGGGATTCGAGGCGTTGAAGAAAATCAGCATGGTGGGCAACGACAGCTGCCTGGACAGCGGCGTCGGCACCTGCGGCAAGGACGGGCAGAGCGTGCCGGTGGGCGTGGGTCAGCCCACCATGCGGCTGGAGGAGATGACGGTCGGCGGGACGGGTTAAATGGCGGAGCCGTCTGAGGATGAAGACGCGGACGATGTATCAACTGACGCCGGCCATGAAGAGCAAGATTGGGGCGAGGACGAACCCATTGCGGATTTAGGTGGCGACATCCTGCAGTTCATTGGCGCGTTTCTGATTTTCCTCTCGCTAGCATCCTTGGTTTTCATGGGTTTGTGCTTCAAACCGAAAGCTGGATTCGCAGAGAATATCGGATCGGGCATTTGGCTGTTTGGCACCATGGGCGTCGGCCTGGCTTTGTCTTGGGCTGGAAAGAATGATGCAGTCAAACGTGATCCACTGGTGCTCTACTTTATGCCGGCTATCATGATCGTCGCAGTTTACGCCTTCTGGGTGTTTGCAGTCGGTCGCAAATGAAACCATTGTAACCGTGGTGTGCATTGCCTAATGCAAAACGCCGCTGATGACGAGGATGCTGAGGAGGGCGAGACAGAGCCTGGCGAGTCATTGAGCCAAGAGGACGAGTGGCCTGACGTGGATGTTGACCGCGGCACGGCGGGATGCATGTTGGTCATCGGACAATGCATCATGATGATCATCGGCTATTTTAGTGCGCTGCGTTTTTCTAAAGGCAATATTCTAGGTATGGCTGAGGCACCGCAAGCGGCCATCAATTATCTGCTCGTCACAACGGCTGCCGGCCTGCTGCTCCTTTACGTTTACAATCGTCAGGCGAAGCAAGACCCTGTCATTCTCTACACAATGCCTATAGTCTTTCTCGTCATGGTGCTGTTGTTGACTTAAATTGAGCTGGCGATGCAAAACGCTGACGATGAAGGCGCAGATGCCAAAAGGGGTCAGAACGCCACACATAAGGTATCTCGCTACCAGAGATGGTTGAATTCCCTGCCGCCATGGTTCAGTGGTGTCGCTATCGTTTGCTATTGCCAACTCTTCTTGACTCTTGTGGGGGGATGCTTAGCCAAGAAGGACACCTTATTCATCATCCTATTGAGCGTAACCGGCATCGGCCTGCTGGTGTTATGGCTGGCGCGGGATGACGGTGATCCTGCGTTGATGTATCTGATGCCGATTGGCCTGATGGCGCTACTGCTCCTGCTGTTGCATTAACTCTGGGTGTGCGCAGGCTATCACGGTCGGAAAAAGCAACAGTCACGCTAATCTGCCGCCGCCCGCCTTAGCCGGTCGTTGATGGCGCGGCCGAGGCCGAGTTCGGGGATCGCGCTGACGGCGATACCGCTGCATTCTTGGCTGTCCAGTTCATGCAACATGCTGAACAAATTGGCCGCCGCTTCGTGCAGATCGCCGCTCTTGCTCAAATTCAGGCGCAGCTTGCCACCGCGCAGGCCGAGTTCCGCGCCGAAGAGCAGAAACGCTTCATCATTCTGCGCCGTGGTGACGTTGAGCCGCAACGCGTGGCTGGGTGCATAATGGCTGCTCAACTGGCCGGGCGCCGCACTCGCTGCCGTCCAACCAAAAATACTCGGGCAACTTGCATTACTACCGCAGTCTCACCCGGCTCACTCGCTGGTATATGCCGCCAAGTCTGTACATCCTAGACTTGCATAGTTTGCTTTTTCGGCTCCGTAATTAAATATGCAGCGCGCGGCCGGCCACGGCCAGCGCGGCTTCTTTCACCGCTTCATTGAGTGTCGGGTGGGCGTGGCAGGTGCGGGCTATGTCTTCCGCGCTGGCGCCGAATTCGATGGCCATGGCGGCTTCGGCAATTAGTGTGCCAGCGTCCGGCCCCACGATGTGAACGCCCAGCACGCGATCAGTCACCGCATCAGCCAGGATTTTGACGAAACCTTCTGTGTCGCCCATGGCGCGGGCGCGGCCATTGGCGGTGAAGGGGAATTTACCGGTCTTGTAGGTGGTGCCGGCCTGCTTCAGTTCCTCTTCCGTCTTGCCGACGGCGCCGACTTCCGGCCAGGTATAAACCACGCCTGGAATCGCATCGTAATTAATGTGCGGCTTTTGGCCGGCCATCTGCTCCACGCAAACCACGCCTTCGTCTTCCGCCTTGTGCGCCAGCATGGCGCCGGCGATGACGTCGCCGATGGCATAGATGCCGGGTGCGGTGGTTTGGAAATGCGCGTCCGTCTTGATGCGCTTGCGCTCATCTAGCTGCACACCGACGTTTTCCAGCCCCAACCCCTCCGTATAGGGGCGGCGGCCGACGGCGACCAGCACGACATCGGCAATCATTGTCTCATGATTGCCGCCTTTGGCGGCTTCCAGCGTCAGCCCGACATCATGCGCCCCAGGCACCGCGCTGGTGACTTTGGCGCCGAGTTTGAACTGCATCCCCTGCTTGCCAAGAATGCGCAACATATGTTTGGAAACTTCGCCGTCCATCGTGGGCAGAATGCGATCCGCATATTCCACGACCGTGATTTGCGTGCCTAGCCGCTGCCACACCGAACCCAATTCCAGCCCGATGACGCCGCCGCCAATGACCACCATGGTTTTGGGCACCGAAGGCAAGTCCAACGCGCCGGTTGAGGTAACGATGCGCTTTTCATCAATCTTGATGTTGGGCAAGGGAGTTGATTCTGAACCCGTGGCGATGAGAATTTTTTTGGCCTGCAGCGCCTGCGTTTCCTTCTCGCCCTTCACCATCACCTGGTTGGGGCCGGCGATGACGCCGCGACCGGTGAAGCGCGCGACGTTATTTTTTTTGAACAGATAGTCAATCCCTGCCGTATTTTCCTTCACCACTTTGTTTTTGTGCGCCATCATCGACGGCAAATCGAGGCTGACATTGCCGACCTTCACGCCGTGCATCGCGAGATGTTCTTTGGCTTCCGCATATTTTTCCGAACTGGTGAGCAGCGCTTTCGATGGGATGCAACCGACATTCAGGCAGGTGCCGCCGAGAGCAGGGCGCATTTCCACGCAGGCCACTTTCATGCCCAACTGCGCGGCGCGAATGGCCGCCACATAGCCGCCCGGGCCGCCGCCGATGACCACTAAATCAAATTGATTGTTGCTCATGTTGTTCCTGCTAGACGATTGGTTGACTATCTTTCGACGGGATTGGTTTGGTTGCCATTGCCGTCGGCTTCCGCACAAAGATTGTTGACGCAGCGGCAGCCGCTGATATCTGGGAAGCCGCAAATGCTGGCCATTCCTTCTTGCTCGCACAGACGCTGCACTAACGCGGGATTGGTCTTCGCATCGCGATTGACGCAGGACGGGTAATAGCCGCAGCAATTATGCACGTCTTTGACCATGCAATCGGCGTCCGTCTGGCAGCTGCGGTTAATGCCGGCTTCATAAGATCCCAGGTTGCGTGGCTCGGCGGCTATTGACGGCATCGCCGTTAGCAGCAACAGCAGCAGCGCGCAGCCTTTAACAGCAAGCATGAAGCGCATGGCTAGCCGCATCGGTTAAACATCC
The DNA here is from genome assembly GCA_964494535.1 of uncultured Rhodospirillales bacterium. GTDB lineage: Bacteria > Pseudomonadota > Alphaproteobacteria > UBA9219 > RFNS01 > JAGOHT01. Next base: position 2,558 of record CAZBSB010000065.1, on the reverse strand, counting down.
AGCAAAATGCGTTCGGGATTTTCGATGCATTCCTTGACGCGCACCAGGAAGGTCACGGCCTCGCGCCCGTCAATGATGCGATGGTCGTATGACAAGGCAACATACATCATCGGGCGGATTTCGATCTTGCCGTTCACCGCCACCACGCGTTCCTTGGTGGCGTGCATTCCCAAGATGCCGGACTGCGGCGGGTTCAAAATCGGCGTGCTCATTAGCGAGCCATAAACACCGCCATTGGTTATGGTAAAGCTGCCACCGGTCAGTTCTGCCATGCTCAGCTTGCCGTCGCGCGCCTTCTTGCCTAGATCACCAATGGTTTTTTCGGTTGCAGCGAAACTCAGCATGTCCGCATCGCGCACCACTGGCACCACCAGACCCTGCGGCGTGCCAACGGCCACGCCGATATCGTAATAGTTCTTATAAACCAGATCATCGCCGTCAATCTCTGCATTCACCGCCGGTAGCTCCTTGAGCGCCACGATGCAGGCTTTGACGAAGAAACTCATGAAGCCCAGCTTGACGCCGTGCTTCTTCTCGAAATTATCTTTATGCTGATTGCGGAGTGCGATGACATTGGTCATGTCAATTTCGTTGAAGGTCGTCAGCATCGCGGCAGTGTTTTGCGCTTCTTTGAGGCGTTCGGCGATACGTTGGCGCAGGCGCGTCATGCGGACGCGCTCTTCGCGGTCGCCGCGCGCGCGTTGTCCCGGCGCTGCCGCCGGCTTGGCTGCCGCAGGCGCTGGAGCTGGCGCCGCTGCGGGCGTCGGTAGCTTGCCGGTAGCGGCCAGCACATCTTCCTTCAGCACGCGGCCGCCTAGGCCAGAGCCATTGATGGCATAGGGGTTCACGCCCTGCTCCGCCGCCAGTTTTTGCGCCGACGGCATCACAGCCACGGGTGGCGTGGCCGGCGCGGCGGCAGCCGGTTTGGCCGGTGCCGTCACTTGCGCGGCCGCGGCGGATTTAGCGGCAGCCGGCGCCGCGCCAGCGCCACCGGCGCTGATCAACCCCAACACAGCGCCGACATTCACATTGCTGCCGGTCGCGGCTTTGATTTCGCTGATTACGCCGGCCACAGCGGCGTTGACCTCCAGCGTCACCTTGTCGGTCTCCAACTCCACCAGCGGCTCGTCCATCTTCACATTGTCGCCGACATTCTTCAGCCATTTGGCGACAGTCGCTTCGGTGACGGATTCGCCCATGGGCGGAACGATAATCTGGGTGGTCATGCTGGCCCCGTTACGGTGAGACAATGAGTGGGTTGAAGTTTGAGAGTGTGATCAGCCATTCGCCGCTTTGGCTTGCGCCGCCGTGCCGATGTTCAAAGCCTGATTGATCAAGGCTTCTTGTTCCTTGTTGTGGCGCTTGAGCGATCCGGTCGCCGGCGCCGCCGCCGGCGACCGGCCGACATAAGTTGGTCGGCGCGACCTGTGCGCGATTTCCGTCAACACGGCTTCGATGCGGCGATCCAGGAAGGTCCAGCCACCCTGGTTTTCCGGTTCTTCCTGGCACCAGATGACTTCCGCCAGCGGGTAACGCGCCAATTGCTTCGCCAGCAGCTTGTGCGGGAAGGGGTAAAATTGTTCAAGACGGATGAGCGCGACATCGGTGATTTTTTGCGCTTCCCGCGCTGCCAGCAAATCATAATAAACCTTGCCGCTGCAAATGACGGCGCGGTTGATTTTGGCATCCGGCTGAAGGCCGGGCGTATTGTCGCCGATGACCGTTTGGAAGCTGGTACCGGCGGCGAATTCCTTCAGCGTGGAGACGCAGGCTTTGTGGCGCAACAGCGACTTCGGCGTCGCCAGCACCAGCGGCTTGCGGAAATTGCGCCGCACCTGGCGGCGCAGGATGTGGAAATAATTGGCTGGCGTGCTGCAATTCGCCACTTGCCAATTTTCCTCCGCACACAATTGCAGGTAACGCTCAATGCGGCAGGAACTATGCTCCGGCCCTTGGCCTTCATAGCCGTGCGGCAGCAACAATGCGATGCCGGACATACGGAGCCATTTCGATTCCGATGAGGCAATGAACTGGTCAATGATAATTTGCGCGCCGTTTGAAAAATCGCCGAACTGCGCTTCCCAGCACACCAGCGCGTGCGGCTCGGCCAACGAATAGCCGTAATCGAAACCCAGCACCGCGGCTTCGGATAGCGGGCTGTCATGCGCCTCGAACCGCGCTTGATCCGGTCGGATATGGCTGAGCGGCCGGTAGCGTTCTTCATTGCTCTGGTCATGCAGCGTGGCGTGTCGTTGCGAGAAGGTAGCGCGCCCCACATCCTGCCCCGAAAGCCGCACGGGCGTGCCTTCAACCAACAGCGTGCCGAAGGCCAGCGCCTCGGCGGTCGCCCAATCCAGCCCTTCGCCGGTTTCGATCATAGCCTGCTTGGCTTCCAGCTGCTTGGCAATTTTGGGGTTGATGTTGAAGCTGGCCGGCACTTTGCTGATGGAGAGGCCAACTTCGCGCAGCACATCCAGCGCCACGCCGGTTTGCGGCGGCGTATCTTCGCCGGCATGTTGCGCGGCTTCCAGTCCTTGCCATTTGCCTTCCAGCCAGTC
>CAZBSB010000064.1:0-10595 GCA_964494535.1 uncultured Rhodospirillales bacterium | reverse complement strand
TCCTTCTTATGAAGCTGGCCAGCGAAACTGACGATGTGGGTATTCGCGATATTGCGCTGATTTTTCAAGAAATGACTCTTCAAGATTATTATGATGTCAGGTCTGACAAAGTGGTGATGTCGCGACTTACACAAAAAGTAGAATCTATGACGACATGGAAGGATGTGACCCTTGGGATGATAGATGAAATTAAACAATCTGATCATTAATGATCAATCCACCATAATGTCCTCATTCCACAATTGCGGCTGCGTCTTGATGAAATGCTCCATCATGGCGATGCAGTCGGGGTCGTTGACCACCAGCACCTCCACGCCACGCGAGCGCAGAAATTCCTCGTTGCCGCCGAAGGTCTTGTTTTCGCCGATGACCACGCGCGGGATGCCGAATTGCAAAATGGTGCCGCTGCACATCATGCAGGGCGAGAGCGTGGTATAAATCACTGTATCCTTATAAGTGCGCTGCCGCCCGGCGTTGCGCAGCGCGTCCATCTCGCCGTGCAAAATCGGGTCGCGCTGCTGCACCCGCTGGTTATGGCCGGCGCCCACCACCGTATCGCCCCGCGCCAACACCGAGCCGATGGGAATGCCGCCGGCCGCGACGCCCTTCCGCGCCTCCGCCACCGCCAGCGCCATGAATTTCGCGTCATGCGGGGAAAGTTGGGTCATGATGACTCCTTGGGGTTAGTGCGACTCTAGATAGCCTGTCTTATAATTGCGTCAGCAAAGCGCGCAGCGTTTGCTCATTGTCAGCGGCTTCCTCCGGCCGGTCAAGCCGATACCGGCAGATAATCATGCCGATCAACGCCCGCTTGGCGGCTGCAGCGTTGAGCCGGTCTGGGTCAACGGCCGCCCCGCCGCTGGCGACATACGCGGCTGTCAACGCCGGCGCCCAGGTGGGTAGTTCCGTCGTCAAGCTGGCCAAATCATCTTCCGCCCAGCCCAAGCAGGCTTCGGCAAAATCCACAATGCCGGTGACAACCCCATCAGCACCAGAGAGAATATTGGAGATATTGTAGTCGCCATGAATCGGTTGCGGCGCCGTGGCGGGAATTTTTTCATGCCAGTCTCTGACCTGGCACACCAACGCTTGGTCATCAGCCGATAACCCATCGGATAATCCGGCAAACACCCCGTCCGGCGCCAAAGCCGTGGCGGGCTGCATTGCCCGCAAAGCCTGATGCAATGACCAGAGCGCCCGCCCGGCCTGTTCGGCCATGGCGTGCTGCTGCACCGTGGGCAATTGTTCCAGTTCCGCAATCTTATAAGTCCGCCCGCTGCATTGAGTGCTGCACAACCAACCGATATAACCCGCTCCCCGCAACGGATGCGCCGGCTGCACCGCGCCATAGCCGATCAGCGCCGGCACCGGCAAACGCCATCGCGCTGCGTCAAGTTTCCCTAGCTCCTGCAAGATTTCCGCTTCGCGCTGCAATTTCTGCATCGGGTCGCCGATGCCGCCGGCTGGCCAGGCCAGCTTCAGCACCCGGCCATCGCCCAAATCATAAACCCGCCCCCACACCCCTTCTCCCAACAGGGCGTAGGCGGCCAGCGTCTCGGGCAGAGCGAAACTCACAAAGTGCCGAACATCCGGTCGCCGGCGTCGCCCAGGCCGGGGATGATGTAGGCGTTGGCGTCCAGTCGGTCATCCAGCGCCGCGCCATAGACGCGGATATCCGGATGCCTGCCGAAGAAATTCCGCAAGCCCTCCGGCGCCGCCACCAGGCTCATGGCGCGAATTTTCTCCGGCGCGATGCCGTGGCGCAGCAGCACGTCGCAGGCATGAGCCAACGAATTGCCGGTCGCCAGCATCGGGTCGGTCACGAAGAACCATTGCCCGTCATTCTTTGGCAGCCGGTTGAGATATTCCACCGGCTGCTTCGTGCCATGGTCACGATAGAGGCCGATATGGCCGACCTGCGCGGTGGGCATCAAATCCAGCAGCCCTTCCGCCATGCCCAGGCCGGCGCGCAATACTGGCACGATGCAGGGCGAAGGCTCCGCCAGGCTGGGCGCCTGCATGGCCGCCATGGGCGTCATGATGGCGCGCTTGGTCAACGCCATGCCGCGCGTGATCTCATAGCCCAGCAGCATCGCAATTTCGCGCAGCAAAGTGCGGAAGCCAAAGGCAGCGCAACCGGTCTCCCGCATCTGCGTCAGCTTGTGCAGGATGAGCGGATGGTCAACGACATTAAAATGCGGAAATTCGGCGTGTTGATACATGGGGCTGCGGTCGATCGTTGAAGATGTCGCAATCTAGCCGGCGCACGACGGTCTGACAATCGCCGCTTCACGCCTTGGCATCGTGACTATAATGAGAGCCGTCCTCACTCATCTCTTGGCAATATGCCTGGTCGAATACTCTCAACAGCATAAGGCCTTGACGCATTCTGCTAGCTCACAACAGAAATTCTGAAAAAACGCGCTGTCACCAACATGTCAAGTGATGTAGATAACCAATTCCCCAGGCGCGGCTGTTTATTAGGTGCCAAACCTAATCAAACTCGCACGTGATAAGTCCCTTCCCCTCGTAAACAAGCCCTATCCTTGCACTCCCGCCGCTAATGGATCGCGGCGGGTAACATCCTCCTTGAGCAACGCCTAGCAGATAGTGTTTTCCCATGCGCGGTATCGTCCCGCGATTGCGTGGTGGAGCAGGCAATTTGCACGCCAGTGCCAGAACAGCTTGAATGCTCGTCAGCGTTTTTTCATAGCCAGCGGTACCAACGCCTTCAGAGCCACGAACTTCAAAATCCACGCCGCTATTATCCTCTCCCGCCACAGCGCCCATAAAGCGCGGCTCGCAAAGTTTGAGGAACTCATCAGGCTCAAGGTTTGTGCCAGCTGCGGCCTTACCCAGATCTTCTTTGTCTATGGCATATTTCTTGACGAAAAGAGTAACATTGTTGGAGAATCTTCGACCCTTATCTGGCGAATATTCTGGTTGCTGAACGACTTTGGTGGGAAGTTCTTTCATTTTCAGGAGAACTGCATTCAGATCCCCGACAGCCTCTATTCCGGCCTGTTCCGCTTCCGAGGGCAATTTTAGTTCTTTACCAGTCCCTTTCTTGCTGCCAATTTTAGGAAGATTGTAGGGCATAGGCGCGGCAGAACGTTCCTTTGACGTTTGGGGTCTATTGCCGGTTTTATTTTTGCCTTGTTTGGGCGGAGACGGCGTCAGATAGTTTAAGTAGTCTGCACCGCCAGATTTATCAGGCTCCGAAGGGGGATCGTCGTTTGGCAATACCAACACGTCTTGGGCTGCTGCAGGCTCAGGCGGAGCAAAGATAGCAAGCATCAGAATTGCGACAAAGCATACGCGACAACGACGCAACATGGCCACCTCAATGAGTAGTTCTGCGAACGATTTGATACTTACCGACAAATCACGGACTCCAGCCGGCACGAAAGCACTCCCTGCGGCGCCAAACAATAAAACCCTGCGACAGACTATAGCAGATTATGCTAAATGCATAAAGTGCATAACTCTTGTGTCTGTCGGCCTTTGCCCCATGCGCTTGCTCTACTTTGGCTTCGTATTCTTGCTCTTTGCGCCAAACCAAGCAATCGGCGATATGCGACACATGGACAAATCACATTACGCGGGAATTAAGCGGCCAGCGTTTGGGCGTGAAACGATAGCGATTCAGTCGCACACAGGTGGGCGGCATAAGATGCTCGTGGAAGTCGCCCGTAAGCCTGCAGAATTGGCTTTTGGCTTGATGAAGATCAAATCGTTGCCAGGCACCGAAGGTATGCTGTTCATCATGCCGCGAGCGCAACGCCAACTGTTCTGGATGAAAGACACTTTACTTCCTCTCGATATCCTTTTCTTAGCCAGCAACGGAACTATTACGCATATATATCCTAATGCGGCGCCAGGTTCACTGGACTTTATTGCTTCTCCCGGAATAGCCAAAGGAGTATTGGAAATTGAAGCCGGCATGGCGTCGCGCTGGGGTCTCAAGGCTGGAGACCGTTTGGTACACCATAAAGACTTTCCAGATAATAATTAGGTTGGCAACCGCATATCCCCAGAAAACCTTGCCTAGCATACACGTATTGGGCTATTGAGCCTTACACGGGGCGTAGCGCAGTCTGGTAGCGCGCAAGTTTTGGGTACTTGAGGCCCCCGGTTCGAATCCGGGCGCCCCGACCAATGAGGACTATCGCTAGCTTTGCCAGTAAGTGGGCAGGAAACATGCAAGTTCGTATCCTTCAGCCAGCTAAATCAGCCGCTCAATCTGGTCGCGCCAGGTCGCGCATCTGGATCATCCAACCACTCTTACCAACGGTGCGTGCGCCCGACCCATTGATGGGATGGGTTAGTTCCGGTGACAGTTTGTCAGAACTGGGTGGCAAGCTCCAATTCGCCAATTTGGACGATGCAAAGGCCTTTGCAGCCAGTCAGGGCTGGGAATATGAGATTGAAGCTCCAGCAGAACGCGTTATCAAGCCGCGAAACTATCTCGACAATTTCCGCACCACAAGGCCGCAGGACGAGGACAAATCCAATCCTACATCCCGCAGCCAGTAGACCCGCAAGAGTACATTGTCTTGCCCCACTAACTCAGCCAATATTGACTGAGGCGCCCTTAGCTCAGCTGGATAGAGCAGATGCCTTCTAAGCATCAGGTCAGAGGTTCGAATCCTCTAGGGCGCGCCACTGAAGGCTGGTGTTTTTACAGGGCATTTTTAGACCTTCGCGGCGTTCATTTCCGCTTCGGTCTGGTTCGCGGCGTCTTGGCCTGGCACGGGGCCGCTGTCTTGGCCTTTGGCTTCTGGGTCGCGGTCAACGAGTTCGATGATGGCCATGGTGGCGGCGTCGCCATAGCGCACGCCGGCTTTCAGCACACGGGTGTAGCCGCCTGGGCGCTTGCCGTAACGCTCCGCCAGCGGGCCGAACAGCTTGGCCACCATGGCGTCGTCGCGCAGCTGCGCGAAGGCGCGGCGCCGGTTGGCCAGGCCGCCGTTCTTGCCCATGGTGATCAGGCGCTCCACTACGCCGCGTAGCTCCTTGGCTTTGGGCAGCGTGGTCTTGATCTGCTCATGCTTGATGAGAGCCGAAGCCATGTTGCTGAACATCGCCTTGCGATGCGAACTGGTGACTCCGAGTTTCCGGCCGGACATTCCGTGACGCATGTTTCTTCTCCTGCAAGCATGAATGCGCGCGCGCACTCGGTTATGTTGCCGCTCCGCCTGAAGCCGCCGCGGCGGCGCCCAGCACGAGCGGCGACGGATACGGCCTCATGCCGCGCCCGCCTGGTGGCTTAGAGCATTTTTTGTTCACATGCGTTCACGAAAAATGCTCTAAGGTCATAAGAACGAGCAGATTCACGTGTTCAAGTGAAATCACTTGAACACGATCCGCTCTAGAACGGCTCTTCCAGCCGCTTCGCCAAATCCTCGATATTTTCCGGCGGCCAATTGGTCAGCTCCATGCCGAGGCTCAAACCCATAAGCGCTAGCACTTCCTTGATCTCGTTCAGGCTCTTGCGACCGAAATTTGGGGTATCCATCATTTGATGTTCGGTCTTCTGCACCAGGTCGCCGATATAAACGATGTTGTCGTTCTTCAGGCAGTTGGAAGCGCGCACGGAAAGCTCCAGCTCGTCCACCTTCTTCAGCAGATTGCGGTTGAAGGGCAGCGCGGCCTCCGCGCTTTCTTCGCGCGCCGCCGCCACCGGCTCTTCGAAGTGGATGAACATCTGCAGCTGTTCCTGCAGGATGCGGGCGGCGATGGCCACCGCATCGTCCGGCGAAACAGCGCCGTTGGTCTGCACCTCGATGGACAGCTTGTCATAGTCGGTCACCTGACCAACGCGGCTGTTTTCCACCTTGAAGCCAACCTTCTTGACCGGGCTATACAGCGCGTCCACCGGAATGAGGCCGATGGGCTGGTCTTCCTTGCGCAGCGCCGCGGCTGGCACATAACCCTTGCCGGTTTCCACGGTCATTTCCACGTTGAAATGCGCGCCCTTGTCCAGGGTGCACAGCACCAGATCAGGATTCAGCACTTCGACATCCGACGGCAATTCGATTTGCTTGGCGGTCACTTCGCCGGGGCCTTGGGCGCGGACGCGAATCTTGCGCGGGCCTTCGCTATGCATCCGCAGCGCCAGCGACTTGATGTTGAGGATGATGTCCGTCACATCCTCGCGCACGCCGGGCACGGAGGAGAATTCGTGCAGCACACCGTCAATCTGCACCGCGGTCACAGAGGCGCCCTGCAGCGAGGACAGCAGCACGCGCCGCAGCGCGTTGCCCAGAGTCATGCCAAAACCACGCTCCAGCGGCTCCACCACGATGGTGGCCTTGCGGTGCTGGTCGCCGCTGGCATGGAGCGACTTGGTGCCGGCGATCAATGATTTCCAATTCTTCTGCAGCATATTTTTCTCCTACACAGCGGGTGGCGCCATGCCACGGCACGGCGCGCTCATCACGGCCAATCGTTAGACGCGGCGACGCTTGGGCGGCCGGCAGCCATTGTGCGGAATGCCGGTCACGTCGCGGATGGACAGAATCTGGAAGCCGACGGACTGCAAGCCGCGCAACGCCGATTCGCGGCCGGCGCCTGGCCCCTTCACTTCCACTTCCAGCGTCCGCATTCCATGATCCATGGCTTTGCGGCCGGCGTCTTCCGCCACCAGCTGCGCCGCATAGGGCGTGGAACGGCGCGACCCCTTGAAGCCCACGCCGCCCGCCGCGCTCCAGGCAATGGTGTTGCCCTGCGAATCGCTGATGGTGATGATGGTATTGTTGAAGCTGGCGTTGACATGCGCCACGCCCGCCACGATGTTCTTGCGCTCTTTGCGCTTGGTGCGAGTGGCCGCTGCGGCCTTCGCGCTCTCTTGCCTTGCCATGATCTATCCCTGCTGAATGTTTTATTTCTTGGTGGCCAGCTTCTTGCCGGCGATCGGCCGCGCCGGACCCTTGCGAGTGCGCGCATTGGTGTGCGTGCGTTGTCCGCGCACCGGCAGCCCCTTGCGATGGCGCAGGCCGCGATAGCAGCCCAAATCCATCAGCCGCTTGACGTTCATGGAAACTTCGCGGCGCAGGTCGCCTTCCACACGGTAATTGGCGTCAATATATTCACGAATCCGCAGCACTTCCGCGTCCAGCAGCTGGTTCACGCGCTTAGCGGCGGGAATGCCGAGGTTAGTGCAGATATCGCTGGCGCCTTTCGGCCCGATACCATGGATATATTGTAGCGCGATGATCACGCGCTTTTGGGGGGGGATGTTGACACCAGCGATACGCGCCACGGACTTCTCCTTCAGATGACGGTCAAGACCAAAGAACGGCAAAAGCCCACCGCCCCAATCCCCACGATTGGCACCGGCACGGGCTTAGCCAAAAAATATTTCGGCAGTTACATTTCCGCCAAGACGCGGCACTATACGGGGAGTCGCTGGGAAGTCAAGCCTCGTGGCGGACTGCGGCAGCATCTGGCAAGACATAGGGAGGAACCGATGCGCTCTTTGACCATCCTCACCCTGCCTGGTCTCGCCTGGCTGGCATTAACCAGTTTGACGGCAGCTGTTCAGGCGCACGAATTGCTGGTCAAGACCGGCGGCCAGTTGAACGTCACCGCCACAGCACCCGGCCAGACCTGTATCTTCGAGCCGCCGGAACCGCTTGCCGACGGCACTGTTCCCAGTTGCGAAGCGGCCTGCAGCGCCAAGGGCGCCTGCACACCTGCTAGTTCTGCCCAACCGGATGACCCCAACGTCTGCACCTGGTCTATGACCGGCACCATGTGTTTTTGCTGCTACAAGCGCGGTGGCGGCCTAGCCCCATCCGCGCAGAACGAATAGCCTAGGCTGATTTTCTCTGCTTCGGCGCGTATTTTTCTTCAGCCTCGGCGTCCAACTTGTCCGGCATGGCGCGCAGTTCCTCGGCGCTCACGGTTTTTTCCGTCACCGTGGCCTGCGCCAGCACATAATCCACCACCTTCTCTTCCAGCAACGGCGCCCGCAACTGGTCGAGCGCGCCCGGGGTCTTGGTGTAATAATCAAAGACCTGCTTTTCCTGGCCGGGATATTGGCGCGTCTGGGCAATCAGTGCTTCGCGGAGTTCTGCCGGCTCAATTTTTATATCTTGCTGGCGTCCCACTTCCGCGAGCAACAGACCCAGCCGCACCCGGCGCTCGGCAATCGCGCGATATTCTTCCTGCTGCGTGGCTTCGTCCTTGTCTTCGTCTTCCGCCAGGGTCACGCCCCGCGCCTTCTCTTCCTGCACTTTTTGCCAAATGGACTGGAACTCCGCTTCCAGCATACTTTGCGGCACAGCGAAGACGTGGCGGTCGGCCAGTTGATCTAACAACTGGCGCTTCATGATTTCGCGGGTCACCTGGTTGTTGTCGGCCTGCATCCGCTCGCGCACTTTGCCGCGCAGCGCGGCGATGGTTTCAAAACCGATGTCGCCGGCCAGCGCATCATCCAGCACCAGCGGCGCGTGCGCCATGATGTCCTTGACGGTGACCTTGAATTCAGCCGGTTTGCCGGCCAAATCTGTGGCGTGATAGGCTTCCGGGAACGTGACCTTCACCACCAGATTATCGCCCTTGTTGGCGCCGATAAGCTGATCTTCAAACCCGTCAATAAAGGATTTCGAGCCAAGCTCCAACCGATGATCCTCGCCCTTCATGCCGGGGCGGGACACGCCGTCCACGCTGCCGTCAAAATCAATCAGCAACACATCGCCCGCCTGCGCGGCGCGGTTCTCGGCAATCGGCAGCGGCTTGCGCGATGACTTTGCCATCCGCTCGATCATCACATCCACTTCGTTGTCTGCCACCGTGGCGGTGATTTTATCCAGCTTGATTTGCTTGAAATCCACCGGCTGCACATCCGGCAGCACTTCAAATTCCACCGCGAAGGAAAGCGGCGCGCCATCTTTCGGCTCTTCCAGATCAATGCGCGGACGCATGGCAGGGCGCAATTTGCGGTCGGCAATCGCTTTGTCCGCCGCCTCGCCAGCCGTCTTCTCCAGCACTTCGCCGCGCACGGCATCGCCATAACGCTTGACCAGCACCGGCATCGGCACCTTCCCGGGGCGGAAACCGTCTAGCTTTACGGTCTTGCCAATCTCGACCAGACGCTCGGTAATATTTTTTTGTATTTCAGACTCTTCAACCAAAATCTTAAAAGAACGCTTTAAGTTTTCGGCGGGCAATTCCTGAACCTGCATGGCGCTGGCATCCTGAAATAATGGTCACGAGAGGGCATTCAGATAGACCAATCCGTCAGGCAATGCAAATGCCTTCAGCCCGTGCTCGTGGCTTGGCTGCACCGGATAAAACACCTAGTCTGCGGCGTTGTTCATGCGTTTTGACGAGGACATGATGCGGGTTGCTGGCTGGTTCTTAATAGTCTCATTGATTTGTTCTAGCGCGAACGCTGCGGAAAACAGCATAGCGGATGAGGAAATCAAGGAACCATCGTCGCGCAGTGTGCGGTATCATGAAACCCACGTCATCAACGCCGACGGCGCCGATACCGTGACGCGCGAAACGGCAGTGCAGGTGCTGCGCGAAAACGCCGTTGACTATTTGAAGCACGCCTCAATCAGCTTCAGCACCAGCATAGAGAAAGGCGAGATCATCGCCGCCTACACGCAAAAGCCCAACGGCAGGAAAATTGACGTTGCGCCGACCAGTTATCAGCTTGAGGTCAATAGCGGACGGAGCAAGGACTTGCCGCCGGCTTTCTCTGACAACACCACGCTTTCTGTGGTGTTCCCGGATGTCGCCGTCAACGACATTCTGGTGCTGCAAGTCAAAATCACGCAAAGCGAGCCGATGTTCCCCGGCCAGTTTTCCGATGTCAGCACCTTCAGCCGCGCCCGCATCTATGACGACGTGAAGATCACCTATGATTATCCGGCCGCTTTGCCGGTGCGTTTCGCCGCCACGCAAATGGCCGAAACCACGACACCGGAGAAGGATGGCCGCCGCAGCGTGACCTGGACTTTCAAGAACGAAAAGCCGGTCAAGAGCAAGCGCGATGGCGCCTCGGTTTATGTCTATGGGCAGGAGCCGGGCTATATGATCACGACCTTTGCCAGCTATGAAGCCATCGCGGCCGCCTATGGCCAACGCGCCACCCCCAAAGCCGCCGTGACGCCGCGCGTGCAAAAACTTGCGAATGAGATCACCACCGGTAAAACAACACCTAAAGAGCAAGCTGCGGCGCTCTATGACTGGGTGACAGAAAATATCAGCTACGCCGGCAATTGCATCGGCGTTGGCGCCGTCGTGCCGCGCGATTTGGACGTCGTGCTGGACAACAAGATGGGCGATTGCAAGGATCACGCCACGCTATTGCAGGCGCTGCTGCAAGCCAAGGCGATAGCCAGCACTCAGGTGCTGGTCAATGCCGGTAATGTATATGAGCTGCCCAAGCTGCCCGTAGCCAGCATGGTCAACCATGTCTTGAACTTCATTCCGAGCTTGAACATTTTCATAGACGGCACGGCGGACTCCTATCCCTATGGCGTCATTCCGGCTACGCTGGCGGGCAAGACGGTACTGTCGGTCACGGACTACAAGGACGGCATGACAATTCCACTGCCGCCCAAGCTGGCGGATCGCCA
>CAZBSB010000063.1:4249-10633 GCA_964494535.1 uncultured Rhodospirillales bacterium | reverse complement strand
TACACATCGAATTCCACTCAAAGAGATAATCTGAGAACAACTATCACACGGACAACTGTCTCCCATATAACCACGCGGACGATATCTCGCGGAATACAATGTCGCTCCGTCAAGATTACAGCGAGCCTTTAGGATGCTGACGACCTCTGCGTGGATTTGATCACTGCGATTTCGACGATTTTCCGCCGTCTGATTATATGGCGCACCACGAATCAATCGTCGAATCGAACCGCTCATCTTAGGGATATTACATCCCACAGAAACAGGCTTTCTTTTGAATGTAATAACAGCACCGTGTTTAAACTGACAAAGGCTTAATTCAGCCGTTCGCATTGCAAGATCAAACCATCGCCTGTCACTGTCTGAAATTTCACTCATACTTAGAGTCTTTTTCCAATTCTTCTAATTGAGATTTCCACTTTTCCACTGGATAACGATCATGAATCATTTGCAAGTGTTCAAGTAATCTAATTTCCAATTCGTCAAAACGATTTGTAAAATATTCTAGATTAGAAACTGCAAATCCTTCCATAGAAAAAACATAATCTGAATCAGGAATTAAACATCCAGCAGCGCATTTTAAATTACCATATCTATACTTACAATTTCCAACATCATTAACAGCTTTTCGATTTTGAGTTAACAAATGTTTTGAAACTGTATTGAAGATTTTTCGAAGATTCTCTTTCATGGATACTCACTTAGACGCATGTCGCAACATTTTATTCAATTCAAAACGAAACTACTTCGATTTGAATCTCAATAAAGAAGCCAATGATTTTTCTTCTTCAAATTCTAAAGGAGAATCAAATAAAATCAAACAATACCTAAGTTCTTCATTTTCGAATTCATTTACTGAGCATTCGGGAATTAAATATTCATCGTTTTCAAATCCCATTTCTAAATGATGAATTGCTCGCCCTGTGTTATTTGACGAATAAATCTGCACTTCACAATCATCAATATCATTATTATCAGAAAGTAATTCCAATAAATAATCAGAAAGTTCGCGTATTGTCATGTTTTCACGAATTACCGTTTTTATAATTTGGATTCGGGTAAATCACCCCAGTGCAATCAGTACACCATTGACCAGATTGATCGCAATATGGTTTACATGTGTTTTCATCGTTTGGTGGAGCTTTTGGCTTTGCTATACATGGTACTTCAATAATTCGACCAGCAGAATCTTTACTAAAACAAATCTTTAGAGGTTTTGGTCCAGCAAAAGCAGAAAAAGAAAAAGAAATACAGAATAGAAAAATTAGAAATTTTCGCATAATTTAAACCAGATTATAATGTTTGAAAAGATTTATTGAACCAATAATGTTTCTTTTTAGATTTTCTTTAGCGTTTTCAAGCATATTGTGTTCAATAATTGTTTGAATTAAATCTTGTTCTAAAGAAGAAGATTTACAATGAATTCCAAATAATCGGTCACTTCCAGTAAGATTTAGTCCATGAATCGTAATTATAATACAACAATTCACGTAATTACCATTATCAAATTGTTTTCGATATTCTTCATCATCACAATCAATTTCCGTGTCATCAAAATCCCATTGACACATTATCATTATTGGAATTTCTTTATCATAAATTGATAAAGTGGAATCGAAAGACCAGGGCAGCTTTGATTTAAACTGTTGCATTATTTAAATTCTCAATTCGTTTCTTTAACTTTTCGTTCACCCAATCAAACACACTGGAAGTCAGTATGCAATTCGGCAAATCATGTGTTGGTTTTTCTTTATCAATTGACCAATTATGTGAATGGTGTGGAGTTTGATTATCGGTCAATTCGATCGGGGAATAACCTCGACCTAAATCATCGCTATGAACTAAATAATGATTTGAGTGCGCTCGAAAATATAAACCACTTTCTCTACAAGAACCACGATAGTAAATCGCTTTTCTTGCGCGACCATTCAAGCGAGCATTTAAATCCCAAGAATCACACAACCACCATTTCATGTCTTTCTGTAAATCAGAACCTACATAAATATATAGGGATGGACCAGAACCATCACTATAAACAGAAAGAGAAATATCTTCAATTACTATTTGCGAAATAGCAGCAATATCGTTATAACGATTACTCAATGAACCTTGACTACGACAAAACCATAGTCGAAAATCACTTCCTTCCACAACAGAAACCATTTTGTAACTACCATATTCTGAAAATCTTACTGAAATTCCAGGAATATTGAAATTTTTTGCTTCAAGCAAATCAATTAAATTGGAACAAGTTTCATCAAAAGGAAACTGACATGCTTTTGGGCGTAGATTGATTTGTGACATGTTATTATTCAACTGAAATATGCAAAATAAATGTAAAGCCCGATTACGGAGGGAATGACAAAGAATAAAATTTTTGGATTTTCGCAAATCAAAAAGAAAGCTTCGAATATTCCGAAAATTGCTTCGAAAAAGTGCATTTATTTCAATCTTTTAGTAGATCTTTTCGAATTTCTTCTTTTTCTTTTTGAATTCGAAGTTCTTCTTTTTCTTGAAATAACTGATCAATTCTAGCATCAAACATTCGATCGATGTCATCAGAAAAAATATGAATTTCAGAAATATCTAATTCGAAATTACCTTTCCATCGACAATATGTAAAACTTCCATCATACATACTTCCTTCATCTACCCGAATAAAAAGTATACATTTATCATTTGTATATTTTAATATTGTATTAGTAAGATTTTGAAAAGTAATCCAGTTATTTGTATACGTTTTATCTGGTTCATGTTTGTGAAGAAGATATTCGTCTGTTAGTTTACCAGAATAACCAACTTTTCCGTCAATTAATGTAATTTTTTAGAAAGACGAAGCCTTCGAAAATCAATATCACTGTAAATACTGATTGCTGTATCTTTTAGAATGATTAGTTTTTTAAGTAAGTCAGACATGATTACTCAACTGGAAAATTTTCATTCAATTTCTTTGCTTTGACTACACTAAATCCTACTGGATTATATTCTGATAATATTTTAGCATCTTTTATGGCTTGATTTTTATCAGAATAATATCGAGGAATTATTCCAGCATTATTTGCTGCGGGACCAGCATAAGGTGAAGGATTTTCTTGATGTCTAGAAACCTTCATGATACACCATTTTTGATTATTTCTCACAATCAACTTTACATAATCATGAATTTTTCCGCAACAATCACATGTTGGATATTCATCCCATTCTGAATCCGCAAAAATCGGATAATAATCTTTTTCAGTTACATTTTCAGGCAAGCAAGAAAGACAATGAATAGCGGAATCATAAATTACAGCATCGTAATCAAAAGCGTACATGATTTTTACCTTAATTAGTCACAATACACAACTCCATCATTTACATAAAAATTACGTTCAGAATACTTATGCGATTCTTCAGTTAGTTCTTTTCCACTTTCTTTTTCCCAATCACCATCCCAAAATCCCGCTCCGTGTCGATTGGAAGTTAACCAGAAATCATGACCAGCAAGATTAATGTCAGTTTGAATTTTAGAATAGTTTTCATCGAAGAAAAGTTGACAATCAGCTCGCAAAGTTTCCAAAGAGTTTGAATCAATATCGCTAATCGTATAATTTAGATCTTGTAATGAAATATCCGATTCAGAATTCATATCTGAACTACACCATAATGCAGTTTCGATAAAAGAATGAAAGAAAGTTTCGAATTCGGTCATAATTAAATCCACAAAACAGCAACATCGCACAAAGAACCATCTTCACGTTCAAATAATTTCGAAGCGGTAAAACATTTTACCTTTTTACCATTTACAGAAACTCGACCGCGAGAACAATAACCATCCTCTTTGATTTCTCTAGCTTTTCGAATTCCGTAAATTTTTCCACTGCTATCAATTACTAAAGCAGTAAGCGAAATTATTGTTCCTGCAAAATTACTAAATTGTTCAATTTGAAATCGAACTTCATTGACAGGTTTTTCTGGAATATTCCAGATATTGTTTTTGGGAAGTTTCCATGAACCTGGAAGAATTGTTGCTTGTGCGTGTTTAAGCTTCATATTAGAATTCTTCCTTAACTTCTTTTCCAAGTTCACAAATGAAATAAGAAGTGTCATCCTTATAATTACTACTCAGAATTTCTGAACCATCTTCAGATATTTCGATGAATTCCCGAAAGGATTCAGAAGGAAGATTCAAATTCATCCAAGCAGATAGAAACTTACACTTTTCATCATGATTTAAAGCTCGATTATTTTCACCATTTCGAGTATTGAAATCCTTAATCCGCTTATATTCAGCATGCTCTTCTTTTGTTTGTGGCTTGATAATTGATTGAGTAATTCCAGAAGTATAATAAGGAATTACATTCTTTTGTTCAAACTTATTCCAAGCTTTTTCGAACTTTTCGATGTATTCATCACAGTAATCAGATTGTGAATTAAATCGTTCTAGTCGATCTGAATAATTCTTTTCGAGAATTTCTAGTTCTTTTTCTAGATCACACCTAGTTTGAGAAAACCCAATAGAAATAACTATCGGATAATATTTGTCAGAATTATCTTGTGAACAAAGAAGAAATCCGGTTTTGATCATACTTTCCTTAAATTATAAATTTCTTGATTCTAATCTTTTCTTAGTCGATTCATCAATTACATAGCTTTTTGACTCACCGAAAATTTTCATTTTCCGAATCAAATCTCGATCTTCGTCTCTAACTTTTACGGAATCTTCCCATTCTTTTTTGAATTTTGTAATTTTCTTTTGTTGACGCTTAGCTAATGATTCAATATATAAATCATAAAAATAAGTTACCCAACTAGAAGCTCTATCTAAATTAGCATAGACTCGATTTAATTCGAAATTCAAATCTTTTTGGGATCGAATTCTATGTTCGAAGATTACTTCACTCATAAAATGCCTAATTGTGGAAGTTGATTTTCAATTTCCGCTTTAAGATTCAATTCGAATTGAGTTACTTCACCTTTATATCGAAGTCTTAATTCGATTTCTTTCTTCAAAGATCGAAGATTTTTGATTAGTTTTTCGAATTCAATGTCACTCATAATTCGTTGTTACAGGATTGTTGTCGTGAAGACCATTTCATGATTTACCATTCAATTCCAGGTAAAAATCGAATTTCGATTTTTGAACCACTTGGCATTGTAATTGGACAATCTGGTTGCCAGTCTTCCGGCAAATAATCAGACCAAACATTTAGATATTCTTTACAATGATCTAAAGCAGATTCCCAGTCTGTATAGAAATATTTTTGCCCTGGTAAAACTTCACCATTGTTTTTGAAAACAGCAGGTTTACCATCATCTAAAACTTCGTAACCTTGAATTTGTTGGATACTATCACTCATTGGTTTTACTTTCAATCTACTTTGATATTATTTTCAAAATGTACGATAATGTCGTAACAAACATACGGCATGAATGCGTACCATACAGTTTTCAATTTTTCTTTACCTAAGAAAAACCAATATTGTCCTTTTGTATATTTCACACAAAAATGCGTAGACTCATATTTGAAATACCAAGTTTTTTGCATACCACTCCTCTTATTCACGAAGTATATTCATAACGGACAACAACATTAGTTTCGCTTTTGCTCGTGATATCTCACACTCAAATTTACGATTATTGATTAACACATTGCTATCATATTCGTTGATCAATAACTCAAGAATATCATTTCTTACACGAAGCGTAAGCAAATCGGTAAGGGGAAAATGATCATTATGTATTCGAATAATTTGATAACATTCAACTTCGGTAGTCACAAAATCTCGTTCGAAATTTTGTAAATTGCGTAATATTCGATATACTGCGTCAATTATGAATGTAACGTATTGATAGCTTTGCATATATTTCTAAGAATTTCTAAGAATTTCTTCACAAATATCAATAGTTTCATTCCAATATCGATCCAATGACCAAATATAAATTTGTTTCATTGGATCATTTTTGAAAACTTCATCGAAACATTCCTTCATTGACCTTGTGTAATTCTCTTCAGAATGATCAAAACTAGTTTCGTGCAAATCAATAGCACGAAGAATTTTCATTGCATTATCACGATTGGCCATGTTCAATCTCCCGAATTCTCTTATTCACAAAATTCTTCGCTCGTTGCAAATCACTAATATTCTTTGCGTATTTTCCAGTATACTTATTAAGTTTACCACTTAACAAAGAACGAATCTGATTGTGAAACTTTAATCTCAAAGCAACCAATCGATTCAAAGGAACTTCTTTAGTCAAATCAATAGTAATGTTGAGATTTTTCCAGATTTGTTCCATACATTACTCAAAATCTCTTTTACATTTATTAGCTAATTCAAATGCTTGATTTGCCAATAAACAAGCTTTTAGAGCATCCGTTTCATTATCCCAAATACTAAATAT
>CAZBSB010000063.1:847-4239 GCA_964494535.1 uncultured Rhodospirillales bacterium | reverse complement strand
GCCTAATTCCCCGATGTTTCTTTCAAAACAAAATATCAGAAACGTAATCAACAATTGAATTCCAAATTGACTTCTTGTTTAGTTTAAAACTATATTCTTTCCAAACAGCATCAAATTCAGAAATCGGACACATGATTACGACAGGTTGATTTTTTACAAAACCTGCAATTCCGGCACACATTTCAATATTGTTTTCGGTAAAGTAAAATCGCTCAGAACATACAACTTGTAATCCACAAGCGGGATTGTTATTGAATTTATCACTCAACATTTTAGTTTGAATCAAAACTTCTTGTTTTGTCATAGGCGCTTTATACTTAGACGTTCCCTCTCAACCTTTATTCAACTCAAAATGCTTTTTATCGCTTTTTCGTCGCTTTTCTTCACGTTCATTTTCGCTCACGTGTAACATAGCCTCTCTTATGTTACACGGAAACCTAACAAAACTACACATGAAGGGGAAAAGAATTCAACGGAGAAGAATTACAAACCGCCGAGAACAATTACAGACTGACTATATGAATTTATTTTCTTCTTGTCACAATAAACTATATTACCAACTTTACTGTAAGAAAAAGCATGTGAATATGCTTCGAAATTTAAGGCACAAGCATTTGATCCTTCATCTTCGTAAAGTCTGCTAGGCAGCACTACTTCTGTTTCGGAATCTAATCCTTCAAATTGCTTTAGATATTCGTGGAGTTTCATAACTGAACTACTTTCTTATTTAATAAACCTTTTGGTTCACGGCTAAATTCACAACATTTTTCAGAAGGATCTTTTACATATACAATTCGAACATAATTACTATCAATTTTATCAATAGTAAAATAATCTGGATGTTGATCGAATACTTCTAAGTCGAGATCAAAGTTTTTGAATTGTTCTAAGTATTCGCGTAGCTTCATATTTCACCAAATACTAAGGAAGAAGAATAATAGGAATATTACAAATTCCACCTTTAAATTCAGTCCAAGTAGGATTTTCTCTATTCGGATCATCTGAATAAACAAGTTCGAATGGAACAAATTTAGAAAATGATTCTCCGTTGTTATCTAGATCGTTTAAAACAACTTCAAAATCCGGATTCAATTTTTCAAATCGCTTTAAATAATCACGTAATTTCATTCATCACCTTATCGTCCAAATCAAAAGATTCTACAACATAATGTTCTTCATATTCATTTACAAAGATTTCTACAGCTTTATCATCAGATTCGATTTCTTGAGATTCAAAAAATGAAACACAAGGAGATTTGAGTATGTATTTATCAATTTCATCAAACGATGAAAAAATTCCAATTGGAATTCGATCTTCATGTCTTTCACCAATTTTACTTAAAAGAAAAAGTTTCACGATCCTACTCCAATTCGAAGAACTTTGATTTGATTTGAGTCTGCTCTAGCAGAAGTAAAATTCGAGATTAATTCTTTTCCGAATTCATCAGGATTTACAAAATGTTCTGAAAACCAGATATCTTTTGTCAAATCTCCCCAAATGTTTGTAGTTTGCACAATCTCAGTTTCAGGATCTTCATTTTCAAATTGTTTTAGAAAGTCTTTGAGTTTCATGTTTCCTTCCATTCTAAGAAATTAGAATTCCTTTAATCGAATCTGTATTCGAATTTGATTCGAGATTAAAAAGATCTGGTTTATGACTTTCACCAATCGAAACAATTGAAACTTCTGTATCTTCTGGAAGTTTTTCCAATTTATCACCATGAAACCAATGAAATTGAAAAACTTCAATTTCAGGATCGATATTTTCAAACTTTTTCAGAAAGTCTCGAAGTTTCATATTACGCCTTAAGAATATCGAGTGCAGATTGCGGCCAACGAGTACCAGAATGCCATTCAGGATGTTCACTTTGATAACACCAGCAATCATACTCTACATCATCGATTACGATTTGAGGTGTTGCATGATTTGAAGCAAGAAATGTATATGATTCACCTGCGAGTAACGGTCGACCATCAAAAATTATGCCTCCAGTCCATTCCCAATCATCTTCCAAACCAGCAGATGCAATTTTAGTCTTTTGAACTTTAATAAGAAATGCTGCCTTGTTCCAATCAAAAACTTTGATTTTGGAATTAGACGCATGAGCAGGTTGAGCACGCCAAAAAGCAATTCCAGTATTCATGTTCAATCCTTTGTGGGTTTACGAAATAACTAATACTTCTCGATTATAATTTTCCAAACGATAATCACTTTTATATCTAGGATAAGAATTATCGTCGTTTACAAAAACTACTTGATGAAACTTTTCCTTTTTCTCTAAACAAACGTTATCAGAATGAGTATATCCATAAACTTCCATGTTTGGATCTAGATCTTTGAATTGGCTTAGAAATTCGTGAAGTCTCATAACTCACCTTTGATGAAAACGCCAACCAAGTTCATTTAGCGAAATATTAATACTTCCCATTTCCGCATTTCTCGACAACATTACATCCATTCCTAAATTAAACAATTCAAGAATTTCAGTAAAAGAAATTTCAATCTCAAACCACATTTTTTCTCGATCAATCCACAAATCTAATAACCATTTTGGACAATTTTTTGGAATTGTACAATTGTAAGCAATACAAATATTACATTTGGTTTTGCTAAGAAGAGTCATTTCTTGAATTGGAACTGGAATAACGGGTTTATTTTTCATTTCAACCTTTTCGGTAGGACGAATAACAGGATTTGAACCTGCACGAATTTCTAAAGTTCAGAAAGCTGTTTAAAATTACAATCGGCCGATTATAATCTTGCTGTCTTTATTTATAATTCAATAGGCTATATGCCTATTCTGTCTTCCAATTTCAGCATATTCGTCATAACTATTCTAGATTAGAGAACCACAACCTTTTTTCAAAATCAAATGTTGATTCGTTAGGTTTATGATCTCTTTCGTAATTCAAATATTTTGGACCATCTTCATCTAAGAGTAAACCTGCTTTTCCACAACATCTACATAAATATCGTTCACCAATTCGTGAAAGCCAGATTTCAATTTTAGCATTCCACGCACAACCTAAACAATACCATTCATCTGTACAAGAATCAGAACCGATCGGACTAATAAAAATGGAATTATTATTTAAGTAACACATAACAAATCATTCCGGCACCTTTTTGAGATAAGGTGCAATAGTCAAAATCATGTCGACGCAAACCCACAAAATATTTAATGCAACAAAATAAATTGCAAATCCCGAAAACGAAAGATTTCGTATTTGAGCGACAATGAAACATATCACTGGCACATACATAGGTATTCTACCAACATAAAACAAAGGATTTAATGAAGGTTGCGTCATTTTTTCTTTTTCTAATTATAAGACGAATAACAGGACTTGAACCTGCACAGGGTTGCCCCTACTAGGACCTGAACCTAGCG
>CAZBSB010000063.1:321-837 GCA_964494535.1 uncultured Rhodospirillales bacterium | reverse complement strand
AGAAATTCTTGGTGCCCCAAGTTTTCATCTTTGTTTAGAATTCCGCCGCCTTTTAAGCAGCTTTGTCTACCAATTTCATCATATTCGTCAGCGGAAGATAAAGGATTTGAACCTTTGAAACTTTTTAAGGTTTACTAGTTTTCAAGACTAGTGTCATAAATCAGACTCGACCAATCTTCCAATATTCAATTTTTCATTTCCCAAACTTTTTCGTAATCTTTTGTGCTTGAATTTGGCCACATTCCCATAAGAATTACTCCAGAAATTCCAACACAACGATACATAATCCACCAATATTTGATAAAGCCGCAAAATTTCTTCATTTTTCTCCTTCAATTAAAAGATTTTGTAATTCAGTATTTTCGGGTTTTAACGATGCTAGATGCTACTTGATTATTGCGAGTGCTCTCCATTTAAATAGAGTTGTCGCTTTTTATCTACGATTTTTTGATTTTCGTCTTTGTCGATCATAGATTTTCTTTCAAATATTTAATACTAACTTCTTTCAGTCGACTA
>CAZBSB010000063.1:0-311 GCA_964494535.1 uncultured Rhodospirillales bacterium | reverse complement strand
CATCAATTGCCGAAAGCTCAAATATATTTCGCCAAATTCGATAGTAGATCGGTCGTTCATCTACCTTTGAAATGATTCTCAGACGACTAGAATTAGTATTTTGAAATTTGTAGGTCATGTCAAAGGCTCCCAAAGATTCTTCAAATGATCAAATCGCTTTTGAAGCCATTCTCGAACTTCAACTTCATTTTCGATTTTCATATTATGAATGATACAACAATTGAAGTCACCTTTTCTCTGAAGTATCCAATATAAGTATAATTCGCCTACTCCTGTATCTTGATCTTTCCAATCAAACCGAAAAAGAAGAT
>CAZBSB010000062.1:10567-10773 GCA_964494535.1 uncultured Rhodospirillales bacterium | reverse complement strand
GCAAGGCCAACTATCTGGCCTCGCCGCCGCTGGTGGTGGCCTATGCCATCGCCGGCAGCCTCACGCTGGATTTGACCAAAGACCCGATCGGCACCGACAAGAGTGGCCAGCCGGTCTATCTGAAAGATATCTGGCCAACCAGTAAGGAAATCGCCGACACGGTGGCCAGCGCGCTGACGCCGGCGATGTTCCGCAGCCGTTATGCC
>CAZBSB010000062.1:0-10557 GCA_964494535.1 uncultured Rhodospirillales bacterium | reverse complement strand
AGACCGTGACCGGCAAGACCTATGTCTGGGAAGCGGATTCCACCTATGTCCGCCTGCCAACTTTGTTCGACGGCATGGGCAAGACGCCGGCGGCGCTGCAGGAAGTCAAGGGCGCCCGCCTGCTGGCGATGTTCGGCGATTCGATCACCACCGACCATATTTCGCCCGCCGGCGACATCAAGAAATCCAGCCCCGCCGGCCTGTATCTGACGCAGCATGGCGTGGCGCCGGCTGACTTCAATTCCTATGGCGCGCGGCGCGGCAATCATGAAGTGATGATGCGCGGTACTTTCGCCAATATCCGCATCAAGAACGAGCTGCTGGGCGGCGAGGAGGGCGGCAACACCAAGCATGTGCCGTCAGGCGAGAAGCTGTCTATCTATGACGCTGCGATGCGCTATCAAGCAGAGCAAGTGCCGCTGGTCATCGTCGCCGGCAAGGAATATGGCACCGGCTCCAGCCGCGATTGGGCGGCCAAGGGCACCCGCCTGCTGGGCGTCAAGGCGGTGATCGCCGAAAGTTTCGAGCGTATCCACCGCTCCAATTTGGTGGGCATGGGCATTTTGCCGCTGGAATTTAAGGCGGGCATGACCCGCGCCGACCTGAAACTGACCGGCGCCGAGAGTTTCGCCATCACCGGCTATCTCGGGCAGCTCAAGCCACGGATGGAAGTGACGCTTACCATCACGCGGCCGGACGGCAGCACCCAAAATGTTGCGCTGCTGTGCCGGATTGATACGATGAGCGAAGTAGACTATTTCATGCATGGCGGCGTGTTGCCCTATGTGTTGCGTAACCTGATCAAGGCGTCTTGAACCGATGACCGAGAAGCCCGATTTTAAAATCAAGGATGAGGTCTTTGACGACCTCATCTATAAATACACCCGCGACATCACGGAGCAGGATAAGAAGGGTCGGTTCGACCCGATTTCCGGCCGCGACGATGAAATTGACCAGATGGTGCTGGTGCTGCTCCAGCGTTTGCGTAAAAACGTGCTGCTCCTCGGCGGCGCCGGCGTGGGCAAGACCGCCTGCTTCATCGGCCTGGCGCAGCTCATCAATGCCGGCAAGGTGCCGAAGATGCTGACCGGCTCCCGCGTCATCGAAGTGGAAATGTCGGTAGTGGGCGCCGGCACGCAGTCACGCTCCGAGCTGGAAGGGCGGTTGATTCCGATCGTCAAAGGCATCGCCGAACGCAATGCCGCGAAAATCGCCGCGCCGATTATCATCTGCATTGACGAAATCCACCAGCTGATGGTGACGTTTACCAAGGCTGGCTTCGGCGGCATTATTGACTTGCTGAAGCCGTATCTGACGGCCGGCGATCTCTTCGTCATCGGCGCGACGACGCGCGAGGAATATGAGGATTACGTCAAGACCGACCCCGCGATTGACCGCCGCTTCCAGAAAATCATGCTGGAAGTCCCTGACATGCGCCAGACCTACAACATCGTCATGAAGATGAAGGCGAATTTCGAGAAGCATTACGAGATCGCCATCACGCCGGAGTCCATTGAGCGTATTGTACGCCTCACCGACCGCTATCTGCGCAACCGCAACAATCCCGATAAATCCATTCTGTCGCTTGACCAGGCCTGCGCCCGTTGCGTCAAGAAAGGCGGGCTGGATACGCTGGATTTCGATTCGATTGATGCGGCCGTGGCGCGCGACGCCGGCGTTGACCCGTTGGCGCTTAAGGGCTGACAGCGTCGCGCTGGCCGGCCGCAGCCTTTTGTGCTAGCCTCGCTCCATGAGAAAATTACTCGCTTTTGTCTTGCTCGGCCTGCTGGCCGGCTGCATCGCTGTCGCTGATTATGGTGCGGCCTGGCAGCAAGCCAAACTTGACCCCGCTTTGACTGGCACCTGGCGGAAAGTGGTTGACCGCGGCGCGGCGCCTGATGACCAACAACTGGTGATTTTTGAGCAAGATGGCGCGCATGATGTCGTGCCCTACCAGGACGGCGCGGTGGCCGAGGATTTCAGCAGCGTCTATCCTGTCAAAAGCCTGACCATCGACGCCTATACGTTCCTCGCTAGCCGCAATCGCGGCCTGGGCGGGGAGATGGTGCGGTATCGGCTGCGCGACAACCAGCTGGAGTTCCTGGTGCTGCAGACCAAGGCGGCGCAAGCCTGGCTGGCACGAGAGGGCAAGCCCACCCCCCTGAACCTGACGGATTATACTGCGGAAATCGCGCGACTGGATGCTGCGGCGCTGGCCACGCTCGCGCGCCTGCCTGACAATGATTCGCTGTGGAAAGTGACCGCGCGCTACCGGAAGATCAAACAACCGTGACCGGCACGCTGCAGACGCTGCTTGAACACACGCCCTTCTATTTTTCGATGGAGCAGCCCTGCCCCTATCTACCCGACCGCACGGAGCGCAAGCTATTCACGCGGTTGCCGGATGATGCGGCGCAGGCTGTAGCGCTCAACGGCGTGTTGACGCAAAACGGTTTTCGCCGCAGCCATGACGTGGTCTATCGCCCGGCTTGCGCCGCCTGCCAGGCCTGCGTGCCGGTGCGCGTGGTGGTGCAGGATTTCGCGCCCAGCCGCAGCCAGGCGCGCGCCTGGCGGCGGAACGAGGAACTGCGCTTCGGGCCGGAAACGACGCTGACCGACGACTATTACGATTTGTTCCGGCGCTATCAGGCGGCGCGGCATGATGATAGCGACATGGGGCAAATGAGCGCTGCGGATTTCACCGGCATGGTCACCGATGGCAGCGTGGCGCTAGAATTGCTGGCGCTGCGCGACGCCGCCGGCCGGCTGCAGGGCGCGCTGTTGGCCGATGCCTTGCCGGACGGATTTTCGGCGATTTACAGCTTCTATGAGCCGGAACCGGCGCCGCGCGGGTTAGGGACTTTGCTGGTGCTGCGGCTCATCGCCCTGGCTGCGGAGCGCGGGTTGCCTTATGTCTATCTGGGTTATTGGATCGCGGCGAGCCGCAAGATGCGCTACAAGGCCTTGTTCCAGCCGCTGGAGCGGTTGACAGCCGCCGGCTGGCAAGCCGCTGCCTTGCCGGTTTGAAGCGGGTTGCGTAAAACACCGCCATGAGTGACGCCGTTCTCCATCTCAGCCTGCCGGCAACGCTGGCTGATAAACGCCTGGATAAAGCCCTGGCGGCCGCGCTGGCTGGCACGGCAGAGGCTTATTCACGTACGCGGCTGCAGCAGCTGATCGCCGCCGGCGCCGTGCGGGTCAATGGCATGGTGGCGACGGATGCGGCGCAGGCTGTGGCGGGCAGCGAGACGGTGAGCATCGCGCCGCCCCCGCCCCTGCCCGCCGCCCCCCAGCCCACCGCGCTGCCGCTGGCCATTCTGTATGAAGACGCCGATATTCTGGTATTGGATAAGCCGCCGGGGCTCGTGGTGCATCCCGCCGCCGGCCATGCCGAGGACACGCTGGTGAACGCGCTGCTGGCGCACTGCGGCGCCAGCCTGAGCGGCATCGGCGGCGTGGCGCGGCCGGGCATTGTCCATCGGCTGGACAAGGACACCAGCGGCCTGCTGGCCGTGGCCAAGCATGACCGCGCCCATGCCGCGCTGGCGGCGCAATTCGCGGACCGCAGCCTCAGCCGGACATATCTAGCCTTCGTGTGGGACTTGCCGCAGCCGCCGCATGGCACGATTGACCTGGCCATCGGCCGCGACGCGCGGCACCGGCAGAAAATGACGGTGCGGGCGGCGGGCGGCAAGCCGGCGCGCACCCATTATGACGTGCAGGAAAATTTCGGCACCCGCGCCGCCCTGGTGCGCTGCAGGCTGGAAACCGGGCGCACGCACCAGATTCGCGTGCATCTGGCGCAACTGGGTCATGCCGTGATCGGCGATACCGTCTATGGCCGCCCGCGGCGCGGCACGGACGCTCTCACCAAGCTACTGCGGCGCTTCCCGCGCCAGGCGCTGCATGCCACGGAGATAAAGCTGCTGCACCCCATGACCGGCAAGCTGTTGCATTTCAAGGCAGCTTTGCCGCCCGATTTGCAATTGCTGCACCGCGAATTGCAAAGCGCGGTCGGACGGCCTAGATAATTGGCGGTCTTTCAGGAAAGCGACGCGTGAGCAATATCCCAAGCAACCTGCCGGTGTTGAGCAGCGAGGGCAACCTCGCTTTCTATCTGGCGGAGATCAAGAAATACCCCATGCTGTCGGCGGAGGCGGAATATACCGACGCCAAAGCCTGGCAGCTGCATGGCGATTTGGAAGCGGCGCACCGGCTGGTGACATCGCACCTGCGCCTCGTGGCCAAAATCGCCATGGGTTATCGCGGCTATGGGCTGCCGATCGCGGATCTGATCGCGGAGGGCAATATCGGTTTGATGCAGGCGGTCAAGCGCTTCGACCCCGACAAGGGCTTCCGCCTTTCCACTTACGCGATGTGGTGGATTAGGGCTTCCATCCAGGAATATGTGCTGCACTCTTGGTCGCTGGTCAAAATCGGCACCACGGCGGCGCAGAAGCGCCTCTTCTTCAACCTCAAGCGCTTGAAGCGCGAGATGCAGACGGTGGATGAAGGAAATCTCTCGCCGGCGCAGATCAGCAAAATCGCCAAAGAGCTGGATGTGGCGGAGCAGGAAGTCATCAATATGGACCAGCGCCTCAGCGGCCCCGATGCCTCGCTCAACGCGCCGATCAAGGCCGAGGATGGCGGCGAATGGCAGGACTGGCTGGCGGATGAGCGCGACAACCAGGAAACGCAATTGGGCGAGGCGCAGGAACTGTCACAACGCCAAAAAATGCTGCAGACGGCGCTGGCGCAGCTCGCGCCACGCGAGCGCGCCATCATCCTGCGCCGCCGCATGGCCAACCCGCCGGTGACGCTGGAAGAACTGGCGCAGGATTACGGCATCAGCCGCGAACGCGTCCGCCAAATCGAAGTCAAAGCCTTCGGCAAACTGCAAGACCACATCAAGGCGCTGGCGCTGGAACAGGAGAAGCCGCGGTTGTTGCCGGGGCAGTAGTTCTGAATGGCAATGTGCAGCAACGTTGATTTTTCGAAACTGGTTTCCCCAGACAAAATTGCTGGTGAGGATGCAGTAGAGACCGCTCAATTAAAAGCACTGCATGAAAAATCTGTAGAATTTATCTCCGGTTTTTCCTGGTGCCGGAGCATTACGCACTCATACTTTGCGGGAGGAGTGGCAGATATTGTCGGGGTTTTCTTGTTTGAAATTATTCCGGCTGCAAGCACTTTAGATGCGTTTTTGTGGGTGGTGGTTGGCGACATACCGCCAGCCTATTTGGTTACCGATGACGCGCCCGATGCAGCATCAGCTTTGGAAGGATATATTGCAGAAATGGAGCGTTGGGTGAGTGCCATCAATCACAACACTTCACTTGAAGGCGTCATCCCCGTCAACGGCGCGCCCACGGCAGCAAATGCGGAGATGCTGAACAGGCGCTTGGCGTTTTTAAAAGAGAATATTTTGCCGATTTTAAAACTAGGTTCGTAAAATACGAATAGTGATTCACTTGAATAGACGTCTGACGGAGTGAGACCAAAGCAATCGAAATTCAGTAGAGCGAGAAGATGATGCCAAACTATTATTTGGAACAAAAAGTCTGGAAGCGTCGTGATGCTGTTACGGTAGTCTTGTATCGGTGCTTACAGGATACCCATAGTGGGAAGGTTGCAGTTCAGAGCGCCGATTTTTTTCGGGAGCCGTTTGATAATCTGCAGCTCCTAAATTCTGAGAAGCAATTCCTTGAACTTCTCAATCAGATTGATCCCGCCGACCGTTGTGATTGGTTTGAGAGTTTGGACGCTGCAATTGCTGCACATGAACGTGAGTTTCAGTGATAAATGAGTGCGCCAAGGTGTTTCTGTCCAACCTCTTGGAGTGGCGTCCACGAGCCAACCCCTAACCCTTACGCAATCACTTCCAGACCCTTGGCTTGCGCCAAAGTGAGCAGCTTGAGCGATGGCTCGCTGGGGTGTTTGATGTCGCACTCCCAATCGCTGACCAGCTTGACGCTGGCATTGATATGACATGCCAGGACAGCTTGACTCGCTCCGCCAATTGATACGTCACTGCGATGCTGAAGCGGGCGAGTTTGTCGCTTTCATCGTCGCCATTGCGTCAATCCCGTCGGCACCGCGCAGGGTCAGCCTGCCTTGCACGACGCGCTGCACACCCACAAAGTCTATCATGGCGGCTCAGCGGGGTTTGGCAGTTGATGCGGTGCTGGCAATGGCAAAAGATTTAGTCGCTCTCATGTATCCTGTAACAGCTCGCTCATTGTGCCGCGCAGAAGGTGGCCGCTGGCTTGCAGGCATCGCCGCCATATTTCTGGCATTGCTTGAGCGCCTTTTTTTCCGCACCTTTTTTTGATGCGGCCCAGTCTGCCCCCCAGGCGCCATCATTCTTGCCATCAGCGAGGGTATTGGCCTTGATCGCCAGACTGCCGCACGAATCATAAAACCAGACTCCGATCTCGCAATCTTTAGGCTTGGATTTATTCGTGTAGCAATAGGTCATGGCGGCTTCTTCGGCCTGCTGCCGCGAAGTGAAATTATAGGCGCTGCCCCATTCCAGCGTTGAAGGGGAAATGGCGATAGCGGCATATTTCGGCACATGACGTGCGCCACCACCTGAGCCTGAGTTATTGTTGTTGGCGCAGTTTTGCATGCAGCTGCTCCCTGGGCTGTTATCGGTACAAACCATGCCACAGGCAACATCAAAGGCGCTGGCCGGCAACGCGGCGCACGACAGCAAGACAAAGGCCCCCAAAGCAACACCACGCATCATTGCTTTCTCCTCGGCAACCGTTCACCCCAATTTACAGGTTGGCCTATCCTAAGGCAACAGCAGCCGGCGGATGACCGCGACAATCAGGAAACCTATCGAGGCGAAGCGCAGGAGCTTTCCCAGCGGCAGAAGCTGATGCAGACGGGCTGGCGCAGGTATAAGCTGCGTGCGTTCGCCAGATCGGAGCCAAGGCCTTCGGCAAACTGCAACCCCACATCAAGAGCCTGCGCTGGATCAGGAAAAACTACGCCTGTTGCCGGGGCGGTAGCGGCCTGTCAATTATTTTAGATTTATGTGGCATTCCCCTATCTCAGTATTCGCCGATATATTTCAATTGCGCCGCGGCGACGCCGACTTTCCTATGCAAAGGTTCAAGCCGCTGATACCAAACTGGTTCAGAGTATTTCACACCACTTTCAGATTGAGACTCTTCAAGTGGAGGCATCCAATCTCTATGAAGCCAGAATAGACTCGGAACGCTCTCGCTGAGTGCATTGAGATCCTGTTGGATGAAGCCTTGCGCCAAGAGGCGTTGTGTTTCAAGTAACGCGCTGCGATAGTCTGCCACATACTCCGGATATCGGGCAGATCGCTCCAACTCGGGAATAAATTGCTCCAAAGCATCTGCTAACGATCGAAGGTGCTGTTCATGCTCAGCTTTAGTGAAATAATGCTCATTCATATCGAGACTTAAAATACTCAGCGGTTGATGATCAGACAGGTCTAATTTTATGTGATTGACATCACTCCGCCAACTGATACGTCACTTCGATGCTGAAGCGGGCGAGTTTGTCGCTTTCTTCGTCGTCGTTGGCGTCAATCCCGTCAGCGCCGCGGAGGGTCAGCTTGCCTTGCACGGCGCGCTGCACGCCCACCACGCGCATCCGGTTCTCGGCGGCGAATTGCTGGGCGGATGCAAGCGCCTGGCGCGTGGCCAACGCCTGCAGTTCTTGCTGCAGCGTGTCGGTCTTCGTGACGTGATAATGCGGCGGCGGGCTGGTGGTGTCCACGCCCAGGCCGTTGCTGACCATCTCCGCCACCCGCCCATGCAGCGCGGCGATGCCGCTGATGGCGGGGCTGCGGAGAATCTGCCGGCTTTGCAGCACATAGCGCGGCGGCCGGCTGCCATCCATGCCCGGGGGCTGCAGGCCGGCATCCCGCACCGTGGTGACTTCGCGCAGAATCGGATTTTCGGTGATGCCGCTCTGCTGCATCATACCGCGCAGCAGGTTCAAATCCTTGTCCAGCTTGCCCCGTGCCGCCGCCAAATCATCATGCGGCGCCGCGAAGCGCAGTTCCCACACGGCCAGATCGGCCTTCACCGGCTGCTCAGCCACGCCTGTCACCGTGATGGTGCGCTGCGCCTGCTGCACGGCGCCCAAGGCGCCGGCCAGACGCGGCGGCAGTTGCACCGCCAGCAGATAGGCGGCCAGCACCAGCCCGGCGGCCACGCAAACAGCACCGACCACCAAACCGACACCCGACGGCGCCTCCGGCGGTGACAAGGGCGGGTGGAAATCCGACATGCGTTACTCCTCCTGCAGCCGACCACCGGAACCGTTTGCATCGCCGCGTCTTTTGGCCGATGATAGCAGCGGTGACAAAGGTTAAGCAGCCAAGTGTTGAGAGTATAGGTGAAGACTGGTCAAGAAACAATCATGGCGCAAAACCTCTTGCACCCCGCGCCGACACCTCCACCGGCGGCACCACTGACGCTGGCGGAATTCGCCCAGCGCATGGCGGCGTTGGGCTGGCATGGCGAAGCGCTGGCGCTGGCCGTATCCGGTGGGCCGGACAGCATGGCGCTGGCTTTATGCGCGCAGGCCTGGGCGGCCGCGCAGGCCGTGCGGTTGGTAGCCTTCACGGTTGATCATGCGCTGCGCCCGGAATCGGCCGCCGAGGCCGCGCAGGTGCAGCAGTGGCTGCAAGCGCGCGGGCTGGAACATCATATCCTGCGCTGGGAGCATCCGCCCGTGCAGCAGGCCGTGCAACTCCAGGCGCGGCAGGCGCGTTATGCGTTGTTAGCGTCGGCCTGTCAGGCGCACAACATCAACCACTTGGCGCTCGGTCATCAGCTGGAAGATCAGGCCGAGACGGTGCTGCTGCGCTTCGCCAAAGGTTCCGGCATTGACGGGCTGGGCGCCATGCGGCCGGTGACCTCGGGCGATGGCATGACGCTGCTGCGGCCGCTGCTGGATGTGCCGAAGGCGCGGCTTATCGCCACTTGCGACGCGGCGGGGCAGGCTTTTATCACCGACCCCTCCAACCACAAGCCGCATTTCGCCCGTGGCCGGCTACGTAATGCCGCCGACGTGCTGGCGGCGGAAGGGCTGACGCCGGAACGACTGGCCGACCTGGCGGAGCGCGCCGCTTTGGCCAGCGCGGCGCTGGATTTTTATGCTGACCAGCTGCAGGCCGCGGTGGTGCGGTTTCACCCCGCCGGCTATGCCGAAATGGCGCTACCCGATTTGCACCATGCGCCGGAAGAAACGCGGCTGCGCGTGTTGGGGCGGGTGCTGGAACGCGTCGGCGGCAAGGCGGCGCCGCTGCGTCATGCGCCGTTGCGCGAATTGGATCAGACGCTGCTCAACCAACCCTATCTAGCGCAACGCACTTTGCATGGTTGCGGCATTCGCGCCGTGGATGGGCTGTGCCGCGTGGTGCGCGAGTTGGCGGCCACGCCGGCGCCGGCGCCGTTGGCGCCCGGCGAAACCATGGTGTGGGATGGCCGCTTTCAACTGACGCTGGCAGCGGACGCACCGGTGGGTTTAACGGTTGCGGCGCTGGGCTTGCAAGAACACCGGCTGCTGGATGATGTGGCGCCGGGCTTGCGCCAGCGCCTGCCGCTGGGTCAGGCGCGCGCCGCGCTGCCGGCGCTGTGGCAAAGCGAGACTTTGGTGGCGGTGCCAGATTACTTGGGCGGCCAAGGGCTTGCGCTGTGCCGCCCTCTTTTCGGTTGAACGCGAGAAAGCGGCACTTATGGCGATTTTTAGGCATTTTCCCTGCCCACTACCATCAGGCTTGTATCGGCCAGGATTCGTATTATCTTAACAACAGTTACCTTACTGTGACGGTTGGCCTGTGACAGCCTAACCCCGTGGAACCGCGAGGCGCCCTTGAACCAATTTGGCAAAAATCTGGCTTTGTGGATTGTGATTGCGCTCTTCTTGGTCTTCCTGACCAAGATTTTCCAGCAGGAGCCAACAGCTTCTGTTAACCCGCCGGTCGCTTTTTCTGATTTCATGAGCCGGGTGCAGGAGGGCGTGGTCAGCGACGTGACGATTCGCGGCAAGACAGTGTTCTATCATGTCAAAGACGCGCCCGCCAATCAGTCAGAGTTCGTGACCTATGTGCCGGATGATGCGGCGATCGTTGACAAATTGCTCGAGAAGAAGGTCAAGGTCGTCGTCAAGCAGGAAGAGAGCGGGGGTTCCGGCTGGCTGGTGCTGCTGGCCAACTGGTTCCCGATGTTCCTCTTTATCGGCATGTTGTTCTATCTCATGCGCCAAATGCAGTCCGGCAGCGGCAAGGCCATGGGCTTCGGCAAAAGCCGCGCCCGCCTGCTGACCGAAAAGACCGGCCGCGTGATGTTCGACGATGTGGCGGGCATTGACGAAGCCAAGCAGGAATTGCAGGAAGTGGTGGAATTCCTGCGCGACCCGCAAAAGTTCCAGCGCCTGGGCGGCAAAATCCCCAAGGGCGTGCTGCTGGTCGGCCCGCCCGGCACCGGCAAGACGCTGACCGCGCGTGCGGTGGCGGGAGAAGCCAATGTGCCGTTCTTCACCATCTCCGGCTCGGATTTCGTGGAG